>JAZFQE010000136.1:0-18762 GCA_036444955.1 Gemmatimonadales bacterium | reverse complement strand
TATCTGTCGGAGTGACTGACGCCTTCATGGATGCAGTCAGGGAAGACCAAGATTATGATCTCCTAGATCCACACACGGGGAGGGCAGTCGGCGTGCTCAGCGCTGGGGAAGTTTTCGCTAAAATCATTCACGGAGCATGGAAAACGGGCGAGCCAGGCGTCTTTTTCATAGACCGGGCGAATTACTACAATCCTGTCCCTCGGTTGGGCAGCTACGAAGCCACGAACCCCTGTGGCGAGCAACCTCTGTTGCCGTACGACGTATGCAACTTGGGTTCAATCAATGTGGGTCTGTTTGTGCGGGACGGAGAAGTCGATTGGGAAGGTTTGCAGAAAGTTGTGCATCTGTGCACACGTTTCCTCGATAACGTCATTGACGCCAACAAATACCCGCTCCACCAGATTGCGGATCTTGCGAATCAGATTCGCAGGATTGGGTTGGGCATCATGGGGTGGGCCGATTTTCTGGTTAAGCTCGGCGTGCCGTACAACTCCGAGGAAGCTGTCGAATGGGCTCGCAGGCTGATGAAATTCATCGACGACGAAGCGAAGGTCGAGTCCGAGAGATTGGCTGGGGAGCGAGGCGTGTTCCCCGAGTGGGAGCACAGCATATGGGGTCCGGACGAAACCTGTGTTCGCGATGTCGGCGGTAATCGAATTCGCCCGACGCGGCGTCTCCGACACTGCAACCTGACGACTGTAGCGCCCACTGGGACTATTTCTATCATAGCTGGGAGCTCGTCGGGCATTGAACCTCTCTTCGCCGTGGCATTCATGCGCAATCAGGCCGGAGTTCTGATGCCGGATGTCAATGACGAGTTCGTGACTATCGCGAAGCGTGAAGGATGGTACTCGGAAGCCCTAATCAAACAGATCGCTGAAGCTGGTCACATTCACTTTGACGAGGTGCCGGAAAAGTGGCAACGCGTGTTCGTGACCGCCCACGACGTAACCCCTGAGTGGCACATTCGAATGCAGGCGGCCTTCCAGGAGTTTGTGGACAGTGCTATCAGCAAGACGTGCAACTTCCCGAACGAAGCTACCGAACAGGACGTGAGGGCCATCTACGAGCTGGCATACTCGGTTGGGTGCAAGGGGGTGACGGTGTACCGCGATGGAAGCCGTGACCTACAGGTACTATCTACGGGGAGTACCGCCAAGAGGGTCCAGCAACAAGCGGGAGAGCCAGCAGCCGGGACAGCTGACCACACAGTGGATCTCAAGTCCACGATCGCGGAGCTGGAGGCTGAGCTCACCCGCACGAGGAAAAAGCTCTTCGAGGTCGAGTCGGAGAACCTGCAGCGCCGGGCCAAGCGTTCCAGGCCGGAGCTCCTAACAGCCGGCACCAGGAAGCTGACCACCCCTCTGGGTACCATGTACGCGACTATCACGGAGGACGACAAAGGTCAGCCGTTTGAGATGTTCATTAGCCTTGGGAAGGCAGGTGGCGCCCTGATGGCTGACGTCGAAGCCATCGGACGCCTCATTTCACTAGCGCTTCGTTCTGGAATTCCACTGAAAGAAATTCACCGACAACTGCGCGGTATCTCTTCGGACCGCGTGACTGGCTTGGGGCCCACCAAGGTGCTGTCCGTGCCGGACGCGATCGGCATAGCAATCGAGCGGTGGATGCACGACAAGGAAGGCGTGCAGCAAGATCTCCTAGAGGATTCGACCCCGCAATCGGCAGAGGCGCCCGCGGTTCCTACGCAGCCGTCGGTAGCCGGTGACCACGGCGAGCTGTTTAGGATGGACCAGGTAAGGAAAGACGAATTCATTGATGCCTGCCCCGACTGCGGTTCGCAGCTGGAGTTTGCAGAAGGGTGCGCCAAGTGCCACGTATGCGGATTCAGCGAGTGTAGCTGAGGCGAAGCTCGTATTAGTTTGTGCTAGCAGGGCGCCGAGCGATTGGCGCCCTGCTTACTAGTGACCTAGCATCTGTTGATCCTTTCGAGCTCACCCCAGTTTTTCGCTCCCACGCAGATTGCGGCTATATTCTGGGTATGCAGGGAATAGAAAGAAGGCGGACCGTCACGACTTGGGTCGGCGACGTGCCCGTCGGGTCGGCGCATCCGGTCGTCGTGCAGTCAATGACAAACACAGACACTGCCGATGTCGATACTACGGTTGAGCAGATCGCAGCTCTAGCGGCGGCGGGAAGCGAGTTGGTCCGGGTTACGGTCAACAACGATGCTGCGGCCTCGGCGGTTCCGGCCATCGTCGAGCGGCTCAGTGAGCGAGAAGTGTCTGTTCCCATCATTGGGGATTTCCACTACAACGGCCACCTTCTCTTGACGCGATACTCAGAGTGCGCAGCGGCTCTCGCGAAATACCGCGTCAACCCGGGGAACGTAGGTGCCAACCGTAGGGATGAAAACTTTCGTGCCATCCTAGCCGTGGCGATCGCCAACGACAAACCAATAAGAATCGGTGTTAACTGGGGGTCGCTCGATAAGAAGCTGCTTACCGAAATGATGGATGCGAACGCGCGCTCGGAGAAACCAAAGGACGCGCGTGACGTAACCCTAGCAGCGATGATTGAAAGCGGGATGAGCTCGGCTCGGTTCGCCGAGGCCGTTGGAATGCCTCATGACCGTATCATCCTGTCCGCTAAAGTCTCGTCGGTGCCGGATCTGATCGCGGTTTATCGCGGTTTGGCACCGCTGTCCGATTATCCTCTTCACCTTGGCCTGACCGAAGCCGGAATGGGTGCCACAGGAATCATCGCGAGTACCGCTGGCCTCGCTCCGCTGCTTCTGGAGGGGATTGGCGATACCATACGTGTGTCGTTAACTCCACAGCCTCGTGGCGATCGGACTGAGGAAGTGCGTGTAGCCCAGCACGTTCTACAGTCGCTGGGGATCCGGAATTTTCGACCGCACGTGAGTGCGTGTCCCGGGTGTGGACGCACGACAAATACGTTCTTCCAAGAGATGGCGGTGCAGATTGAGCAACACTTGCGCAGTCAGATGCCTGCGTGGAAGAAGCAATATCCGGGTGTGGAAGAGCTGAGAATCGCAGTGATGGGTTGCGTGGTTAATGGGCCTGGTGAGTCGAAGCATGCGGACATCGGAATTTCCCTTCCCGGCACCTTCGAGGAGCCGAAAGCACCAGTCTACGTTGATGGAAAGTTTGCGGTTACCCTCAAGGGTGATCGGATTACTGAAGAGTTTATCGAAATCCTTGAGCGGTATATCGCGGAGCGCTTTTCAATCGCGCAGCCGGTCGCCTGAAATTCTGGCCAGTTCCGGCCGCGCCCCCTCCCCCCCCGTCTCTGTGATCAACTTCATTCCCTGGCGCTTGGTGCGGCAAGTGGGCGCAGACGTCAGGCTCGTGCCATGAGATTCTGGATGGTAGCCGGCGTGTTGGTTGTAATTCCCACGGTACTCGCCGCGCAATCGGGCGCGATTGCTGGTCGCGTTACTGACGCAGGCACAGGTAACCCAATACCGGAGGCCAGAGTCCAAGTGGAAGATGAAGGGCTCACGGTCTTTACTGACGGAGAAGGACGCTTCCGCCTACGCGGCGTCAGGCCGGGCTCACACAGTGTAAGTGCGACCGCGCTGGGGTACCGTACGACCCGGCGTGAGAACATCGTTGTCACGAGTGGTCAAGCAGTTGGGCTGACGTTTTCGCTCACTCCTCAGGGCATCAAGCTGCCGGAAATCATGGTTGAGTCGGAGATCGACCAGTTGTTGGACCCGCGTGTAACGGAAACAGTACAGAGGATCACCGCCGCCGAACTGCGGGAACTACCGGTTACAACATTGGATGAGGCGCTGATACTGCAGGCCGGAGCGGTGGGAGGTTCGTATCGAGGGGGCCGGCTGGGTCAGGAGTCGTTCGTCATTGATGGCCTGGGCGTCAAGAATAATTTGGATGCGTCGAGCGGCGCGCTGGGTCTCAACGTCCCAACGTCAGTGCTCCAGGAAGCGACTCTCGTCACAAACGGATTCTCTGCCCAATACGGACAAGCCTTGTCCGGAGTTATCAGTCTGGTTACGAGGGACGGAGGAGATGAGCTCCACGGTTTTGTCGCTTACGAGAGCGACCGTTTGCTCTCTGATGGTTGGGACTTCGGCCTCGACAGAATCAACCTGATGATCGGAGGGCCGGTTGGCGTTGGACGGGCTACTTTCCTGGCTGCGTTGGACGCCCAGGCCCGGGTAGATGATGATCCGGTGAACGCCCCGGCGCCGGAAGATCCGCTCGACCCGCGGAGCGAACGACCCTGGCTGCTCCCTCACAATACAGGTGAGCGATACGATTTGACCGCGAAACTGACTGTGCCGATCGGGATTCACCACAAAGTGCGGATGCTCGGCATCGCTTCCAGTGGTAATCGCCTGTTGTTCGACCCCCAACTGAAGTACTCACCCAGGCAGGGCCCGGCCCAAGAAACGAACGGTCGGTTCGCTCTGATCCACTTGCAGACGACTCCGGCCATGGGATCCGGCAACACGACGATGTTGGACCTGCGGCTTGGCTTTTTCGAAAAAAGTGCTCTGCGAGGAGTGCTTGTTAACCAACCCGACCGGAAGTTCGGCGCCTTTACCCTCGGCGACTTTGAGTTTGCGGGTGAGCAACTTGCCGAAGCGGGCGATTCTATCGGAGCGCTGCAGGCCATCGGTGGATTTAGCGTACCCGTGCTGGCCACCACTCCCTGGGGGGTGCCTGCATTCTTTATGACGGAATCCACCCGGGGTGAGCTCGCACGCAATCTCTTCCGCGAGCTGCGGGTAAGGTTGGATTTGCTCCTGGGACGCGGCCTCGACACCGATTTGAGACTGGGTGGAGAATTTGTTAGACAGCATGTCGAGACGTTCACGCGTCTAGAGTCGTATCGGTCGGTCAGCAGCGGGGCACCGGAACCGAGACTGTCGGATTTCGACCCGTTTTCCGCAGCGGGATACACCGAAGTGGAGCACCGTATTGAAGACTTGGCATTTACCGCCGGTCTGAGGGTGGATGCTTTCAATCCTCGCTCTGGTGCGGAGACGGGTGAGCTAGACACCAAGCTGGCTGTGAGTCCAAGGTTTGCGTTTTCGACCGAGCTAGAAAAGGCAACGGTAGTGGTAAGTTTTGGGCGGTTCGCCCAGCCACCGGATTTCCAGTTCCTGGTGGATGCTGCGTTCGACGACACCCTGAGAACGGGGCGGTTCAGGCGCGGGAACCCGTCTCTTGGTTTCGAGAATTCTTGGCAGTACGAGTTCAACATTCGGTTCCGACCGACGCCCGGCTTGGGAGTCAAGATCGGCCTTTACTTCAAGCGCCTCGACGGACTTGTGTCTTCGGTGCCGATCGGTTTCGATGCGGATAGCGCGATCTTTGCCAATGCCGATTTCGGTACCGTGAAAGGCGTGGAAGTCACGATCGAAAGAGAATTTCGCCGTGGCGTCGGCGGTCGGCTGATCTATGTGTTGCAGGAGGCGAAAGCCACTGCGTCTGACGCTTTCGATTTCTTCCGCAGGTTACGGATTTCGCCGATCGGAGACACGATTCGGCCAGCTTCGCTGGAGATTCCGCTCGATTTTGACCAACGCCACTCATTCATCGGGTTGATAAGGGGACGCGTTTCTTCCGCTGCAGGACCTGTTCTCGCGGGGCTCGAAGCTGCAGCCATTGCCAAATGGAGTTCGGGTCTGCCGTTCACGCGTACCAATCTGGAGGGCGACTCAATAATAGGCATCCCGAATGGTGAGCGGCTGCCGTCGCGGTTCAGCATAGACATCCTGGTCCGTCGAGCCCTGAACATCGGGGGGATTCGAATCGGTTTCTACGTGGATATCAGAAATGTTACCGATCGGAGGAATATTGTGGCTGTTCGCCGCGACACCGGAACGCCTGGGGCCGGGGAGCTGCAAATTGCCCAGATGGCCGCATCGGCGTTCAGCGCAAACCCGGCACCGATACCGTTCGAGTCACAGAGATATAACCCGCTGTTCGACCTTGACGGCGACGGTCTCATTAGTGGAGCCAACGAACTCCTTCCATTGTATGAACGTGCCGCGCGCGATTTCCTGCAGCCCACCTTCGCGTTCGGACCTCCTCGCCTCGTGAGGCTGGGGACCGAGATCGTTTTCTAGTTATGGACACAACCGAAACCAATGCCGCCTGATACCCCGGACCCGGGTGCTATTGCAGCGGCTGTCAGGATCCTCCAGGATACCCGCAAGCTGGCAGTGCTTACAGGAGCCGGGATGTCTCAGGAATCCGGCGTACCCACTTTCCGTGACGAACTGACTGGCCTGTGGGCGACGTTCAACCCGGCTGAGCTAGCAACTGAGTCCGCGTTCAGGCGAAATCCTGCGCGCGTGTTTTCATGGTATGTCACGCGGTTAAGCCGCGTCCGGGATGTAACGCCCCATGAAGGTTATCTTTCACTTGTGACAATGGAACGCCACTTCGATAGGGTTGTCGTGATCACTCAGAACGTCGACGGCTTGCACACGCGATCGGGGTCGAGGCACGTGCTGGAAATTCACGGATCACTGGAACGATTTCGCTGTCTTGATGCCGGACACCCGTATGACCGTGATGTGCTGGAACTAGCCGATGGAGAAGAGATCGATGATGGCGAGATGTTTGAACCGCCGCTCTGCACGGAATGCGGGAGCCCGGTCAGGCCGGGTGTTGTCTGGTTTGGTGAGATGCTGCCTGAATCGGAAGTCGAGCTAGCTTGGCAAGCTGCTGCGGACGCTGACGCGATGCTCGTTGTGGGCACGTCCGCCGAGGTCTTCCCGGCCGCCGATCTGCCCCGGATCACTGCAGCGTCGGGGGCCAAGGTGATCGAAATCAACCCCTCAGTAACTCCGATATCGAGCTATGCAGATGTTTGCTGCCGGGGCACCGCGGCTCGCGCCCTCACAGCTATCAGTGTAGAACTGGAGCACCAATTATCCCTAGGATGACCTACGCGCAACGATTTCGCCGCACAAAGATCGTTGCTACACTCGGCCCTGCCTCGGGGAACGAGAAAACGATCCGTTCCATGATCGACGCTGGCGTGAACGTGTTCCGCGTCAATAGCTCGCACGGAACCGTTGACGAGCGGGTGGAGATGATGGAGCTCGTTCACCAGTTGAGGACCGAACTCAACGTGTATGTGGGACTATTAGTCGATCTTCAAGGGCCGCGCATTCGCATCGGCCAGCTCGCTGAACCTCTGGAGCTCGTTTCAGGGAGTGAAATCGTGTTCGCACCCGAACAGAGTGCCGCCTTGGGCGAGATAGCTACGACATATGGAGAATTGGCCCGAGACGTTACGGAGGGCGCGCGTATACTGCTCGACGACGGGCTTCTCGTTGCTGAGGCACGGAAGGTTGAAGGCGACCGGGTCCTGGCAACGGTTGTCCATGGGGGAGTGCTGCACAGCTACAAAGGAATGAATCTCCCCGGAGTACATGTCAGCGCGCCCGCGGTGACCGACAAGGACCGGGAGGATATCGACATAGCGACGCGGCATCATGCCGATTTCTTGGGCATCTCGTTTGTGAGACGCGAAGCTGATGTTGACTGCGTGCGGGAATTGGTGTCGGATCGGTTGCTACTCGTCGCGAAGATCGAGAAGATGGCTGCGTTGAATCATCTGGAGGAGATCATCAAGAAAGCGGACGTAGTGATGGTAGCGCGCGGAGATCTCGGCGTTGAACTCCCATTTGAGGAAGTGCCCCTTGCTCAAAAGCGCGTGATTGCGAATGCCATTAGCTGGGGTAAGCCGGTGATAACAGCCACACAGATGCTCGAGTCGATGGTACACAGCCCGCGGCCCACTCGTGCTGAAGCTTCCGACGTGGCCAATGCGATTCTCGATGGCACAGACGCGGTGATGCTCTCAGCCGAAACTGCGATCGGTGAGTATCCCGTCGAAGCCGTGGATGCTATGGCCCGCATCATCCGCGAGATTGAACGAGCCGGAGCCGGCGTGCGCGCCGGGAAGGGTCGGCGCGATGACCGTGCCCCCACCGAAGGAAGTTACGACGTCGAAACGGCCATAGCAGCGGCGACGTGTGCAGCAGCTGAAATGCTCGATGTACCGCTCATAGTTTGCTTCACTAAGAGCGGATTCACCCCGAAGAAGGTATCGAGTAACCGTCCCACTACGCCGATTTTAGGACTATCAACGGAACCGACCACTTGCTGCCAGCTCTCGATCGTTTGGGGGGTCTTTCCGGAATTGGCCGCGCGCGCGCCCAACTATGAGAAGATGCTGGGGATAGCGCGCGCAACGCTAATTGAGAAGGGGTACGTAAAAAAGGGTGACCGCATCGTCGTGACCGCCGGTGTCCCGTTTGATGTTCCGGGGACCACGAATTTATTGAAGGTGGAGGTCGTCTGAGTGAAGATGACCGTCCTGGGAACGGGCACGTCCTTTGGAATCCCACAAATAGGATGCAAGTGCAAGACCTGCCTGTCTGATGACCCGCGGGACCGAAGGACTCGAGTTGCGGCCGTTTTCGAGGACGACAGTGGGCAACATCGGGTCGTTGTTGACACGCCGCCAGAACTGCGCCTTCAACTCGTTGCCAACGAAGTCGAATCAGTCGAAGCGGTATTGTACACCCACGACCACGCAGATCACGTCCACGGCATAGACGACCTGAGAGCAATATCTGCGCGGTGCGGTAGGCTTCCTCTCTACGGCCCAAGAGAAGTTCTCGAGCGCATTACGGCTCGATTCACGTACATATTCGACGACGGTGTTATCCCGCCGGCGGGCACGTCCAAACCGCAGCTCTCAACGGTTCCTCTCGAGGTGGGCGAGCCCATATCGGTCGCCGGCATGACGGTGGTGCCGCTCGAATGCGGTCACGGCGACATGAGAGTGTTCGGGTACCGGATCGGTGATTTCGGCTATTTGACCGACGTAAAGACGGTGCCGGATGAAACGAGGGCTCTACTCGCAGGAGTTGAGATACTCGTTCTCAATGCTCTGTTCGACCAGCCTCATCCCACGCACCTGTCCATTCCGGAAGCAATCGATGTGGCCCGCAGTATCGGTGCCCGGCGTACATTGCTAACGCATCTTACCCACCGGTATCGTCACGCGGAGCTGGATGCGCGCCTGCCGGATGGTGTCGCTCCTGCTTATGATGGATTGGCGATCACTCTTTGACGCAACGCCACTGGCCAACTAGAATTCGGAAGAGTAAGCTGGCAATCCGTTGCGGGATTTGGCCGGTTCCTCAATAAGGAGCTGAAAGATGTCCGACAATGATGAAAATCCCGTCGTAATTGTCGAGCGCGGTGGGCTGGGGTCATTCTTCTTCGGCCTGGCCATTGGCGCTGGACTGGCGCTGCTGTTAGCCCCGCAGTCGGGTGAAGTGACCAGGAAAGAACTCAAGGAGCGAGGTAAGCGGATTCGCTCAGTGGCGGGTGAAACGTTCGATGAGATGCAGGAATCCGTCGGGGGCAAGTACGAGGAAACACGGGCCCACATCGAGGACGGTATCGAGACAGCTAAAAAGACGGTCAAAGACACCAAGGAGGCGGGCACCGCCGCACTCCATTCCGCCAGGGATGAACTCGAACGGCGCCTCTCACGAGCGCGAGCAGAGCGGCAATCCGAGGCAGCGGCCGAAACAGCTGAGGAATGAGGCAGGTCAGGATCTGATTGGATCCCGCCTTGAATGAACAAGGCAGTTATTGACCTTCGCAGCGATACCGTTACCAAGCCGTCGCCAGCCATGCTCGAGGCTATGGTCAGGGCGGAGGTCGGGGACGATGTTCTCGACGGGGATCCCACTACGCACCTCCTGGAAGAACGGACAGCGGAGATCCTCGGCTGCGAAGCAGCGCTGTTTTTCCCCTCAGGAACGCAAGCAAACCAGACGGCCATCAAGCTCATCACTCGGCCGGCCACTGAACTGATAGCAGAGGCTCATGCTCATATCCTCCATTACGAGAAGACTGCCGCGGCCGCCATCTCGGGTGTGCAGATAAGAGGCGTCGATACCAGCGACGGAATCCTGACCGCAGACTTAATCGACGACGCCATTCGCGAACCGTCACCCCACTTGCCGCGCACGTCAGCCGTCTCGATCGAGAATACGCACAATGCGGCGGGCGGCAGGGTAATGCCTCCTGCCACGATGGCTGAAATCAAGAAGCTCGCAGACCAGAGAAGCCTTCCGCTCCACTTAGACGGCGCGCGGCTGTGGAACGCCGCTGTCTCGCTGGACATGGAGCCTTCACAATTGGCACGCCATGGCACGACGGTAATGGTCAGTTTCAGCAAGGGGCTGGGTTGCCCCGTGGGATCGTGCTTGGCCGGTGGGAAAGACTTGATCGAGGAAGCATGGCACGTACGTAAGTTGTTGGGTGGGGGGATGAGACAGTCGGGATTTCTCGCCGCCGCTTGCTTGTATGCCCTCGACACCAACTTCGCGCAAATCCGAGACGACCATGCCCATGCCAAACTGTTCGCGCAGTTTTTCAACAACCATCCGAATGTGAGGGTGCAGGAACCGGAAACGAACATCGTGATGTTGGATCTCGCCGTCCATGACTCGGTGGAAGCGGTGGAAAGCCTCGCCCAACGCGGCGTGCTTGTGGTCCCGTTTGGTAAAACGAGATTACGGGTAGTCACTCATCTGAATGTTTCCGCGAAGGATGTGGAGTGGGCCGCGGGGATTGTCGCTGAGGTCTTGAACTGAGGAATCGCCCATGAGAGTCATTGTCGTTGGGGTCGGTGAAGTTGGCTACCACGTGGCGCAAAGGCTAGCCAGTGAGCAACACGATGTAGTCGTCGTTGACCTCAATCCCGAACGCCTTGAATACGTGCAGAGCCACCTGGACGTGGCGGTTGTCAAGGGTAACGGGGCTAGTCCAGCGGTGTTGCGTCAGGCCAAGATCGCCGAGGCGGGTTTGCTGGTAGCGGTCTCGAGTGTTGACGAGGTGAATCTCGTAAGCTGTATGGGTGCTAGGGACGTGCCCGGTCTGCTCAAGATAGCCCGGGTCTCCAATCCTGATTTTTACAAAGACGAGAGCCGGCCTCACCCCGAGCTCTTCGGCGTAGACGTGATGATCAACCCGGAGCGGGAGCTGGCGTTGGAGACGTTCCGCCTCCTCCAATCAACAGCGGCCACCGATATCGCGGTGTTTGCCGGTGGCGCCGTGCAACTGATCGGATTAGTCGTGCAGGAGGGTGCCCCCATTGCGGGCCGGCGGCTAGGGGAGATTGGAGCGGCGATCGGAACGAGGAATATGCTGACGGCCGCGGTGCTACGTGACGGGCACACGACCGTTCCGACCGGGAGCACTGTAATCTCCGGTGGCGACCACATATACGTGGTTGTAAGGCCCAGAGATGTGCCGCAAGCGCTCGAACTTTGTGGCTACCAGCACACGCGCCTGCGGCGAGTCATGATCGCGGGTGGTAGTCTAGAGGCCTTCTATTTCGCCGAGTTACTGCAACAACACAATGTCGATGCGATTCTACTGGTCAAAGAGAAATTCCGGGCGCAGGAGCTAGCGGAGAAACTCGACCGGGCGCTGATACTCAATGCTGACGCGACCGACGTCGAGTTGATGGAGCTTGAGGGTGTGGGCGGCGTTGACGCATTCGTGGCGCTGACCGACGATGACGAGACCAACATCTTGTCGGCTCAGGTGGCGAAGGACATCGGTGCCAAGCAGGTTGTGACTCTGGTCAACGAAATCGAGTATGTGCCGCTGGCACGGAGAATTGGTCTTGACGCAGCGGTGAGTCCACGATTGTCCGCCGCTAATGCGATACTCCAATACGTGAGGCGCGGCAATATCACTCGCGTTGCGACGCTCAAGGACACCGAAGCCGAGGCGATATCGTTCCGCGTTACATCCAGTGCACCCGTGGCAAACAAGTCCTTGGCCGACATTAAATTTCCAGATGGTTCGATAGCGGCTGCCATAGTGAGGGGAGCGGAAGTGATTGTGCCGCGTGGAGACGACGTACTCGAAGCCGGTGACACGGTCATCGTGGTTGCGCTACCGACAGCGATTAACAAGGTCAGCGAACTCTTCCCTGAATGAACCTCCTCGAGGTACTCCATGTCGTAGCTACTCTGCTCGTCTGGATTGCGGTGGCTATGCTGCCGCCCACGATCGTAGCAAGCTTCGAGGGTCTCACCCTCCCGTGGCTCAGTGCCATGGCGGTGACAGCTGGAGTCGGCGGTATCCTATGGCTTGTGACGCCAAAGAAACTCTCGATAAATCCGAGGGAAGGTCTCGCCACTGTCGGCCTGGGTTGGCTCGCAGTGGTTTTGGCGGGCAGCCTGCCATTCATCTTCGCGGGGACCGCTGGTCCGGTCCAGGCTCTGTTTGAATCCGTTTCGGGGTTTACCACCACCGGTGCAACCATCTTCCCGGTCGTCGAGGACTTACCTCACAGCATTCTGCTTTGGCGGAGCATCACGCACTGGCTGGGTGGAATGGGGATCATTGTGCTGGGGGTTGCGATCCTGCCGCTGATCGGCGTGGGCGGCGCACAGCTGTTTCGCGCTGAAGTGCCTGGTGTTTCCGGTGACCGACTGACTCCCAGGGTTGCGTCGACCGCGAGACTGCTGTGGACGGTTTACGCCGTGTTCACGATCGTCGTCGGGGTCGTCTATTTGATCTTGGGGATGCCCCTCTTCGACGCGATCAATCACGCTATGAGCGTGCTGGCCACCGGAGGCTTTTCTACGCGCACGGGGTCGATCGGAGCTTATTCACCGGCAATACAAACCGTCACTATATTCGCGATGATTCTAGCGGGCACCAACTTTACGTTGACCTACAGGTTCCTCCGGGGTAATTGGAAAGCCTGGGTTTCAGACGTAGAGTGGCGCTGGTTCGCTGGTGCGCTGTTTGTCGCCACAGCATCTGTGTTTGCCTACCTGGGCTTCGCGAACCAAGAGTGGTCGGTCGGCTGGCTTCGCGCAGCCGCCTTTAGCGTCACAGCGATCGTCACCACTACCGGTTTCGGGATTGCGGATTTCGCCGCGTGGCCGGCTTTCTGTCAAGTTGTTTTGTTGGGTTTGATGTTCGTGGGAGCGATGGGTGGCTCGACGGGAGGAGGATTTAAGGTCGTGCGGGCCGTTGTTGTGGCCAAGCATACAGCGAGTGAAATCCGCAAGGTGCTTCACCCGAGAGCCGTGATCGTCACAAAGCTTGGGAAAACTCCGGTCCGGTCCGATGTGCTGCTGAACGTGCTTGCGTTCCTCGCGATTTACGTCGGCACGCACGGGTTAGGAACGATTCTTCTCACGGCGATGGGCTACGACCTGGTCACCGCGACCAGCGCAGCGCTCGCTGCAATGTCGAGTATCGGGCCTGGGCTCGGAGAAGTGGGGCCGGCAAGCAACTACGCCGGTCTCAGCTCCATGGCGCATATCACACTGTCGGCACTCATGTTGTTGGGCAGGCTCGAATTCTACACGCTGATGGTGCTTTTCATACCGCGTACGTGGTCACGGTGGGGAGGCAACCGCTGAACAGCGACTGGCCGTTGGCTATCTTACTCGCGCCCGGCTACTTTTCCTGTCGCCCGCTTCGATTCACCTGGGGCACTACCGTTCTCCTATGGCTCATAAAGCATTAGCCCGAAAATACCGTCCTAGATTTTTCGCCGACCTCATCGGGCAGCAGCACGTTGCTGCTGGCCTGGCCGGAGCTGTGGCCCGAAATCGCGCGGCCCATGCTTACCTGCTGACGGGCCCACGCGGCGTCGGCAAAACCACCGCGGCGCGGATCCTGGCGATGGCGCTGAACTGCCAAGAGAGAGCGGAGTCGGCGGGGGAGCCGTGCGGCACCTGCGATTCCTGCTCGAGGATCTGGTCCGGCACCGCGAATCTCGACGTGGTTGAGATCGATGCCGCCAGCAATAGTGGTGTCGACGACGCTAGGGATTTGCGGGAACGGGCGATGTACGCTCCAAGCGGCCCGAACCAGTACAAGGTGTATATCGTTGACGAGGCGCATATGCTGACGCGGGAGGCGTGGAATGCGTTGTTGAAGATCTTGGAGGAGCCGCCCACGCGCGTCGTGTTTGTGTTCGCAACGACGGAGCCGCAGAAGATAGCCACTAGTGCATCCCCCGTACTCAGCCGAGTGCAACGCTTCGATTTCCGCAGGATAGCGGCTTCGGCGATTCGCGAGCGCCTGTCGCATGTGGTCGAAGTCGAGGGAATTAGTGCCGAGGAGGATGCGCTGGCTCTAATAGCCCGGGTCGCGGATGGGGGCATGAGGGACGCGCTCTCGCTGCTCGATCAGGTCGTGGCGTTTGGTGAGGGGGACGTGAGTCTGGCGCGGGTTTCCGAAACCGTGGGACTGGTCGGGGACGATCTCTACGCTGAGCTCATGGAAATTCTGGCGGCTCGCCGGACGGGAGACGTATTCCCGTTTGTTGCTCGCGTCGTCGAGGGCGGTGCAGATATCGGCGGTTTCGTGCACGGGGCGGGGCTCATGCTGAGGGCGCTCCTCGCAGTCTTGATAGGTGGGGAGCCCGAGGTGAGCGGTCTGCTGGAGTCCGCACTGCGAAAACACCAGGATGCGTTC
Organism: Gemmatimonadales bacterium; assembly: GCA_036444955.1. Taxonomy (GTDB): domain Bacteria; phylum Gemmatimonadota; class Gemmatimonadetes; order Gemmatimonadales; family GWC2-71-9; genus B16T1B5. The sequence goes on along the minus strand of JAZFQE010000136.1, from coordinate 4,246 downwards.
AAGCCAGGAGATGTCCTGAGGATGATCAGGCTGTTATCCGAGGCCGAGGGGGCGATCAAGAGCAGTCCCAACGCCAGGCTGTACGTTGAGACGCTACTGCTGCAGTGGACGCTGCTGGACCGTACGGTTGAGCTTCAGGACCTGATCAACAGGGTCGGCGGCCGTGAAAGGGCGGGAGAGGGGCCGGGAGCCGCCGGCCGGCCGGAGCGAGGAAGGGGAGTGGAAACAGGCGCTGAGGTGGCCCTACCGGCCCCCGGCGGGCCGCCCGGTAACGAGGTGGCAAAATCCAAGAAAAGTGAGCGCTCACTTACTTTCGATGCTTTGGTGGCAGCCTGGGAAGACGTTCTCGAGAATGTTGGCATCGAGAGACGGATGTTGAGGGAGGCTCTCGGCCACACCCACCCCATCTCGTTGCACGATGGTGAGCTATTACTCTCTGTGGGGAACAGTGAGGTCCATCTCAGTGGACTAAAACGAGGAGCTCAACAGATCGCCGAGGCGGTCCGCCGTGTGACCGGAGCCCGGGTTAGGGTGAGGCTCTCGGCCCACGAGCAGGCATCATCCGGCACCGAGTCTCGGGATGCTCAACGCCTGGACGCTGGTGCCGACAAAGAGGAGCGCCTGAAGTCGTATCGGTCCAAAGACAAGGCCCTCGATGCGGTGGCCGAAGCCCTGGATTTAGAGCTCACGGATTAGCTTGCGGGGTCCCCCCTTTCACGAGTAGCTTGCAACCCAGTGCGTTTCAACAGCGTAGAATAACACAGAGAACATGACAGATTTTTCACAATTGATTCAGCTCGGTCAGCAGATGCAAGGCCGCATAACTGAGATGCAAACCGAACTGGCGTCGCGGACCGTTACCGGGGCTGCGGGAGGTGGCATGGTTGAGGCTACTGCGGACGGCCGAGGCCAGATTCGATCGATCAAGATAGATCCGAGTGTGGTAGAGGACGGCGATATCGAGATGCTCGAGGATCTCGTCAGCGCTGCCGTCGCCGACGCGCAGCGGAAAGCCGAGAGCATCTATCGCGATGAAATGAAGCGTATAGCCGGAGGTCTGCCACTGCCGTTCCAGTTGCCGTTGTAACGAGTGTCTGCGATCGACGATCTGAATAGGGAGCTTGCCAAGCTTCCGGGCATCGGCCGCAAGACGGCGACAAGACTCACGTACCACTTGTTGAAGCAGCCCAGGGAATCGATTGAACGCCTGGCCGAATCGCTCAAGGCGGTAGCGGCACGCGTTACTAGCTGTTCACAGTGCGGCAACTTGACCGAGGATGATCCATGTCCAATTTGTTCGGATCCGCGGCGTGACGACAGTAAGGTGTGCGTGGTTGAAGAGGCGTCCGATATCGAGGCGATAGAGAGGGCGGGCGAATACAGGGGATTGTATCATGTGTTGGGGGGACATCTGTCGCCCCTCGACGGCGTCAGACCGGAGGATCTACGAATCGATGCGCTTTCACAGCGTGTCAGCGACGGGTCCCAGGTCAAAGAAGTTATCATAGCAACAAATCATTCCATGGAGGGAGAGGCGACGGCCACGTATTTGGGGGAAGTGTTGAAAGGCGTCGACGCCCAAGTCACCAGGATCGCACTTGGGTTACCGGTCGGGGGCGATCTGCAGTATGCTGACGGTGTTACAATAGCTCAGGCTCTGGTGGCTCGGCGAGAGCTCTAGCCTATGTCGAGGAAGTTCACAGCGCTTCTGTTGGGAATCGCCGCGGGCACGGCGGCGGGTGTTGTCCTGGCTCAGCAATCGATGGACAAACACAGGCGCGACCTTTTCAGCGCGCGATCTCTTCGAAGATTGGCGGCGCTCGGGCATCTGAGCGCACACCCGAGCGTTGACACTGTCCGCCTTCTAAACGATTACATCGCGTGGGAACAGAAACCGATGCTGAAGAGACAGGCGCGATCTATCGTGCGACGCATGGAGGGCGTACTCGCGTAGTTTGACGTTGCAATGACTGGTGCAAGTACTTGGTCCCTACAGGAAAGCGACTTCCACCAGATTCGCGCGTGCCTGAATGGGCTGCTTAAGGAGGCCAGCGCGAGGTGTGCGTTGCTGGTGGATAAGGCCGGGCAGCTGTTGGTGAACGCAGGAGAAGAGCTGTCGTTTGACCCGGCGGCCTTTGCCTCACTGACCGCGGCTGACTTCAGCGCTAACGATCAGTTGGCCAAGATGATCGGGGAGGAGGAATTCGCTTCACTGTTCCACCAGGGTGACAAGGAGTCCATGTACCTAGCGGACGTTGCCCACAGGGTGATTCTGGTTGTGCTGTTTGACCAGCGAACAACGGTCGGTATGGTGCGTCTCAAGGTTAAGCAGGCAGTCGCGGAATTGACGAAGATCTTCGATGAAATGTTTGCCAGAGCTGAGACAGCGGGCGGGGCGGAGCAGCAGGCCCCCGGGCTCCTGGAGGGTGCAGACGATGAGATTGACCAGCTTTTCGGCGACTAGAGAGGGGCTTTCTTCATGTCGATGATCAATTATGCCTCTCGGGAAATAAACTGTAAGCTGGTGTATTACGGTCCGGGCTTGGGCGGCAAAACAACTAATTTGGAAACCGTCTACGGTAAAGTGAGTCCCGACACACGCGGCAAGATGGTTTCGTTAGCGACGGAGACCGAAAGGACGCTCTTCTTTGATTTCCTCCCGGTAGACCTAGGGACAGTGAGGGGGTTTAAGACTCGGTTCCATCTATCCACGGTACCGGGCCAGGTATACTATAACGCCTCGCGGAAGCTGATACTTAAGGGGGTCGACGGGATCGTCTTCGTGGCTGACAGCCAACTGGATAGAATGGAGGCCAACGTCGAGGCGATGCAGAACTTGTACGACAACATGGCCGAGTACGGGTACGACCTGACTCAGATTCCATTCGTTGTACAATACAACAAGCGGGATCTGCCCAATGCCGCGCCCGTCGTTGAGCTCCAGGCGCAGTTGAACCCGGGCTGGCCGGTTGACGATCCAGCTAAACAACAGAACATGCCAGATCCTGACCACGAGGGTGAGCTATTGGTTCAACAGGTTGAGGGTCAGTGGATTGAGCGCGCTCGGTACTTCGAATCCGTCGCGACCACGGGCGACGGCGTGTTCGAGACGCTCCGTGCAAGCGCAAAGCTTGTTCTGAAGTCCTTGAGCTAGTGTGAACGGTGGTCTGGACGCTGCCGAACATTCTAACACTTACCCGGATTGCACTCGCGCCGGTTATCGCTCTTCTGCCCTTCATAGACGGATACATCCCCAAACTTGTCGCGTTTGTCGTCTTCCTGGCAGCCGCGATAAGCGATATCTACGATGGACGGCTTGCCCGTGAGCGGAATGAGATCACTGACCTTGGGAAGGAACTGGATCCGTTCGCTGATAAGCTTCTGCTCTTCGCGACCCTGATCCCGATCTACTGGATCACGCGCTACCCCATGCGCCAGTACGAAATTCCCTGGTGGGGCAGTTTCCCGCTTTGGGTGGCGATCCTGCTTGTTGGTAGAGAGCTCGCAATGACGGTCTTGCGGCGAATCGCAAAGAAGCGCGGTGTCGTGATCGCCGCTGCCGGAGCTGGTAAAGCCAAGACGATCGTTCAGGATATATTCATCGGTGGGATGATAGGTTGGTTTGCCTGGGTCGATATGCAGGCACACTTCGGCTGGCAGGGAGGTTGGCTGGGTGAGTTGTGGGGACGATTTCACGGTTTACTGATAGCTGTTACGCTGGCGGCCGCCGTGGTGCTAACGTTGTATTCCCTGCTCGTCTATCTCTACAGGTATCGTCGTATCTTCCGTGACAGCGCCACGGGTTCCGGGGATGGATCTTGAGGTCCTAGCTGTTGGAACCGAGCTGCTGCTCGGATACACAACAGATACAAACTCACCGCAGCTTTCTACTTCACTTTCAGAGATAGGCGTTCGCGTCCTCCGGCGTTGTACTGTTTCGGACGAACACGCGGAGATAGAGGCAAGAGTCAGAGAAGCGCTCGATCGGACCGGCTTCGTGATTCTCACAGGTGGCCTCGGTCCCACGTCTGATGACGTGACTAAAGAGGCCGTCGCAGCGGTGTTCGGGGTCCCCCTCGAATTGGACAACGACTACCTCGCGAGATTACGGAACTCTTACGAGTCCCGTGGGCTCGGTCCGATGCCCAGCAGCAACATCAGCCAGGCGGAAATACCGCGGGGAGCTGTGGCGCTGGCAAACCGTCGGGGCACGGCGCCCGGGTTGTGGCTCGAAGGCGAACAAGGG
>JAZFQE010000135.1:0-8949 GCA_036444955.1 Gemmatimonadales bacterium | reverse complement strand
GCGGCTTACGGTGAATCGGCCAACGTTCCACGTCCGCAGGTATCGGATCGCCTCCATCCACTGGCTCGCCAAGAACATTGAGAATTCTTCCCAGCGCTGCCTCACCAACCGGTACCGATATCGCTTGTCCGGTATCGACAACGGGAGTTCCGCGCACGAGTCCGTCCGTGCTGCTCATTGCGACGGCACGCACCTGGTTGCGGCCTATGTGCTGTTGAACTTCCACCACGACTTTGACGCTCCCGCCATCCTCGGAAGGCCGCGTGATCTCCAGCGCATTGTATAACTCCGGTAAGTGGTCCGGCTCAAACACGGCGTCAATTACCGGTCCAATTATCTGAACTAATTTGCCCACATTCTTCTTGGTATCAGCCATTCTCCGATCCTAAATATCTGAGCTGCACAGGCCGGTCATCCTGCCAAGGCATCCGCGCCGCCGACTATTTCGGCAATTTCTTGAGTGATCTTCGCCTGTCGCGCCCTATTTAACGTACGCCTGAGCGAGTCGATCATGTCACCAGCATTGTCCGTTGCGTTTTTCATCGCCGTGCGCCTCGCACCCTGTTCAGCTGCCGCGGTCTCCACCAGAGCACGATACATCGCGTTCCGCACGTACATAGGGAGGACTTCCCGCACAATTGCCTCCGCGGAGGGCTTGAGGATGTAGTTGGGGGTCCCTTTGGTCTCGCCCTTAGATCCTGAGTTGCCGTTGCCCGTACCTGGGGCCTCGATCGGCAATATTCTTTGTGTGACCGGTGGAGTGGACATAGCGCTCTCGAAGTGCGCGTAGATGACTTCGACCGCGTCCAGCTCACCCCGCTCAAACGATGCCACCAGCGGATCAACCAACTCCGCTGCATGATCGGCGCTCGGCCGGTCACCTATATCCTCCCGAGCGGACATGATTGCGCGTCCCAGATACCTGAAGAAGCCTATGCCCTTCCTACCAACCAAGTGAAGCTCGACTGCTGCGCCAGTCGCTTCTAGTTCCGTGATGCGCTCACGCGCATGCTTGATGAGGTTCGCATTAAAGCCACCGCAGAGACCGCGATTACTCGTTATCAGTAGCAACGCGACACGACTTACTTCTTCACTCGCCTGCCTCAGAAGCGGGAACTGCTCCTCAAGCTCTGGCGAGTACAGATCTCGTATCACGTCGGTGAGTGCCGCAGCATAGGGACGAGCAGTGACCACGCGATCTTGGGCCCGTTTGAGTTTCGAAGTCGCCACCATTTCCATGGTGCGCGTTATCTGGCGAGTGTTTTCGACAGACTTGATACGGCGCCTCAGATGTTGGGTGGTTGCCATCTACCAACGAGTGAACTGTTCGAGCGATTTGTCCAACGCAGACTTCAACTCGTCGTCGAGGTTTCGGTGGGTTCTGATCCTACTCAAGACCTCGGGGTAGCGCGCCTTCAAGAAACCTAGATAGTCGGTTTCCCACTCCCTGATGGCCGCAACCTCGACATCATCCAGCCACCCGTTTGTCACCGCGTAGATGACCACTATCTGCTCCTCGACCAGCTTTGGATCGTACTGGGGCTGCTTCAGCACTTCTACTACACGCGCGCCCCTCGCGAGCTGCCGCTGAGTCGCCTGATCGAGCTCAGAGCTGAACTGGGCGAACGCCTCCAACTCCCTGTACTGCGCCAGATCCAGGCGCAGACGGCCGGCAACCTGCTTCATAGCCTTGATCTGGGCGTTGCCACCCACACGTGAGACGGAGATGCCCGCATGAATCGCGGGCCTCACGTTCGCATTGAACAGATCGGTGACGAGGTAAATCTGCCCGTCGGTAATCGAGATAACGTTCGTCGGTATGTAGGCCGAAACGTCGCCAGCCTGAGTTTCAATCACCGGTAGAGCCGTCAGCGACCCTCCTCCGTTTGCATCGGAGAGCCTTGCCGCTCTTTCCAACAGTCGCGAGTGCAAGTAAAAGACATCTCCGGGATAGGCCTCTCGTCCGGGAGGTCTGCGCAACACGAGGGAAAGCTGCCGGTACGCCGCCGCGTGTTTGGACAGATCGTCGTAGATACACAGCGTCGCACCATTCTTCTCGTACATGAAGTACTCAGCCATCGTACAACCGGTGTACGGCGCAATGTACTGGAGCGGAGCCGGATCTGCGGCGCTCGCGCTGACGACGATGGTAAAGTCCATAGCGCCGTGTTCTTTCAGTTTTTCCACAACCGACGCGACCGTCGAAGCCTTCTGCCCGATCGCGATGTAAACGCACACGACGCCCTGACCCTTCTGATTGATGATCGTATCGATCGCAATAGCGGTCTTGCCGGTGCCGCGATCTCCGATGATCAGCTCCCGCTGGCCCCGGCCGATCGGGATCATCGAGTCGATCGCTTTGATTCCGGTTTGCAGCGGCTCGTTAACCGGTTGTCGCTCGACGATTCCCGGCGCTATTGTTTCCACCTTGCGCGTCGACTCGGCGTGGATGGGACCAAGTCCGTCGAGCGGCTCGCCCAACGGATTCACAACGCGTCCAACTAACGCGTCGCCCACCGGCACCTCGAGCACTCGGGAGGTGCGGCGAACCTCGTCTCCCTCTCTGAGCTTCAGAAAGTCACCGAGAATCACTGCACCCACATTGTCTTCCTCCAGGTTGAGGGCCAGTGCAACTACTGTATCTCCCGACTCGGACACAGATACCTCGAGCATCTCGCCGGCCATCGCCGACTGGAGACCCCAGATCCGCGCTATCCCGTCCTTCACCTCAAGCAGGGAGCCTACTTCCTCTACGTCGAGGTCCTTTAAGTCGGCCGCCTCTATTTCCTTTAGGAGAATGTCCTTGAGCTCGCCGGGACGCAGCGTCGATTCAGTCGCCATTAACTCTGTACTCGCATTGAAACCGTTTGAAAAAGGTGGTGAAAAATATCACAAAGACGGGTACCTGCAAGCGGGTTAAGACCCCTTCACAGCCTGCTACGAGTACGTCCCCTCAAGAAGTGGGCAAGAACACCCCGCGGACCGAGTTCCGGTAGTTTTGCGGGGGCAGTACCGGTCAGGCGCCGGGCGCTGCTGGCCAGGTGGCTAGACGACGCAAAGTGTAGGATCGCGGCTACGGTAGAAACGCTGTACCCCGGATTCTGAAGTAGATCCGCAGCGCATATAATCCGTGCGAGATCTATCACACGTTTCAGGTTGGGAGCGCCCCCAGCGCCGAACTCGCGCGAGAGGTGTTCCCGCGAAACTCTGAGCGACTGCGCAATATCGGCCGTAGTTACCAGTGATCCCACGCGGCCGAGAGCCTCATCCCAAGCCCTCAGTTGGATCGCCTCCGCCAGGCGAAGCAAGCGAGGGGCATCCGTGACCAGCTGCTTGCGGACGCGCGAGGCTCCGAACTTCGAGACAATCTCGCCTGCTACAGGATCATCCACACCCTCCACCAAGACGGCTCTCACACCGACCTCGAAACACGCCGACAGTAGGCGGCCATCGTCGGGCCGGAAAGCGGAATAGGCGAAGAGTGGGATCCGCGGGAAGCGATCCGCAATATTAGCCACCCAGTTCAGCGGAGTGTGCCGGACATCGACCACTATGGAGTCCACTACGTCGGTGGCAAGGAGAGTCTCCACTCTCTTGCGGGTACGACACGTGACGACACGGACATATGGGTCGGCCAAACCGCGCCTGAGCGAGGTACGTAGCGGCGCGTTACGATGCACTACCGCTAGAACCGACACCCGTTACACCCTCTACACCACCTACACTACCGTCTGTCCCGACCTGGAGCGGACTATCTGCTCCACTTGCCGAAGCGCGGCGCGGAGGATGTCCCTAGCGTTGTCGAAAGTCGCCCTGTCCAGCGAGTCCTCAGGAGTGAGCCATGCACACTCCAAGATGCCTTCGTTTTTCTGGGGGCTCGCTGCATCGGAATGCGATTCGCACAAGAAGTAGTGGCAGAACTTGTGAATCGAGCGGCCTTCAGATTGGAACAGCCAGTCGATAACCCCGAGGGGGCGATAGAGGTTAACATCGGTCAGCGTCGTTTCCTCTGCTATCTCTCTCACTGCAGCTGCCTCCAGGGGTTCGTCCGTTTCCACGTGCCCTTTCGGAAAACCCCAATTGCCGTAGCGGTCGCGAATGAGCAGAACTCTGGGGCCGGAGTCTGTCAATCGAAAGACGATGCCTCCGGCGCTGATTTCGACAGTAGGATCAGGCATTAGAAGACGGAGAACTTAAAGTACTTCCTCGGATTCTCTCGGATATCGGCGACAAGAGTTCTGAGCTCCTCGATGGCCCTCAGCGTCTCGAAATAGAGCGTCGAGTCGCTGACCAACCGACCCATAGTGCCAGAGCCAGATTCCAGGCGTGAGACGAGGGTGTCAGCACCTCGCATAATGCTCTGCAGACTCGCCTGATTCGACTGCACCACCGTAACCAGCTCGCGAAACGCGGTGACAGCTTCCCTAAGATCCTCTGACAGTACTCTGGCGTTGTTGACAATGACTTCCAACTCACCCTCATCGGTGGCCGAGTCAACCCGCGCAATTGTGTTTTGGAGAGTGCGCGCTGCTTCAGCCAAGACGCTGGCCCCAACTCGAATATCGGCGCCCACCTCACTAAGTACTTCGGTTTGGTCGTCTGCGAATCCACTGATACGCGTGGTAATATCGCCGAAGTCTCGTATCGATCCTTGCAGGTTAAGCACTGCCTCCGAATCGAAAGCAGTCGACACACGGGAGGACACAGTTGCAATGTCACTCGCTATTCTGCCCGCCTGCGCAGTGAGCTGTCCGATATCGGGAAGCGTCGCCCCCGGCCACGCATCATCTCCGGCCGCTGCGGCCAGCTCGAGCGCGCGCGCGACGTTAGGGTCGTCCGTTCCCTGACTCAGGCTGATTATCTCAGCCTGCCATTCGCCAAAGAGCGACGCTGACGCGGCGATGATCGCCGGATCCCGGGGCAGCTCAATCTCAGTGTAGATCTGGAGGACCGCCTCGACCCACTGCGCTTCACCCAAGCGGATTTCGTCCACGCGTCCCACGCGCACGCCTCTCAACACCACGGGGTTTCCGACGCCCAAGCCACCAACTGTCCGGAATCGCGCTACGCGGAAGGTAGCGCTCTGAACGAGCTGGCTCTGAGAGAGAAAAAAGGTGCCGCTCACAATCAGCGCTAGTGCTGCGATTATTGTAAAGCCTACGAGCAGATCGTCTCTTCGTTTCATCCCCTCACCTGCGCTGCTCCGGCGTCTGCTGCGGCCTCCGGCCTGCCTTCGATGAATTGACGTACCACCGCATCGTGTGAGCGCTGGGTTTCTTCAATATTACCTACGTGACGAACCTTCCCATGATACAGCATGGCGATACGATCCGCGATCTTGTAGGCGCTTTTCATGTCGTGAGTAACCGCTATCCCGGTGACACCGAGCTTCTCACGTACTCTGATCATTAGTTCGTCCATCATTGCCGTCGTGACGGGATCTAGTCCCGTCGTCGGTTCGTCGTATAGGATATACTTTGGTCTGAGAGCGATGGCACGCGCAATCCCGACGCGCTTGCGCATCCCACCCGAGAGTTCGACTGGGTATGTCTCGTCAGTACCGGTTAGGTCGACCAAGGCAAGTGATTCCTCAATGCGTTCAATTATCTCCCTCTCTGCGAGACCCTGTCGCTTGAGACCCAGTGCGATGTTATCTGCGACCGTCATAGAGTCGAACAGCGCGGAAAACTGAAAGACATATCCGATCTTCGATCGCAGCGCCCGAAGCGCCTTAGCGTCGAGGTCGTCAACTACGCTCCCGTCCACCTCCACATGTCCAGAGTCGGGTGTCAGTATGCCTACTATGTGCTTGAGTGCGACGCTCTTGCCAGAACCCGAGTATCCGATGATCGCCATCGTCTCTCCCTCTTTGATCTCGAGAGAAAATCCTTCGAGGACTGACTTGGAACCAAATCCCTTGCGGAGGTCACGAAAGATTATCATCGGTCCGCTAAAGCAGAATCACCGCCCAGAAAGCATCAAGAACTAGAATCATACCAGAGCCCGCCACGACCGCCTGCGTCGCCGCTGTGCCCACGCCTTCGGCTCCGCCGCGCGCGTTGAGTCCTTTGATACACCCGATGAGTGCGATCGCGAATCCAAACGACATGCTCTTGACCAAGCCGAACCAGATATCCTTGAACTCGTAAAAGAGTCGTAAGCCTTTCACGAAATCCACCGTGGAAAGATTCACCAAGCTGATCGAAGTGAGCCACCCGGTGGTCACACCCATGGCAATCGCGAACGAAATAATTATCGGAAACATCACCGTTGCCGCCAGAACTCGGGGCACCACAAGAAACGACTGCGAGTCGTAGGCGAGAGTCTCGAGGGCGTCTACCTGCTCGGTAACACGCATTGTACCCAGCTCAGCCGCTATATTCGCTCCTACCCTGCCGGCGAGGGCCAATCCGGTGAGAACGGGGCCGAGCTCCATCATAATCGCCTTCCCCACGAGCGTTCCCACGAAGTACATGGGTACGGCTCCGGTCAACATGTAGCGGGACAAGAGGGCCAGAACGATACCGGTGAAGGCGGCGATGAACAGGGCAATGGGAAGCGAGTCTACACCAATCCGCCGCATCTGGATCGCGGTAAGCCGCGGCCACACGTCGATGTCCCGCAGGCTCTTGACGAGATCGCCAATAAAATTCCCCAGCCACCCAAACCATTCCAGGAGCTCAGCGACCTGCTGCTTGGCGATTTTTTGCACCGAGCGAATCTACCGGGGGAAACTGAAACGGGCCAGGGGAAGTCCCCCAGCCCGTTCGCTGCTTTGATCAGGCGTTTCTGTGAACGCCGAGCTTAAGCTGCAAAGCTTGCGAGTGCTTTGCCCACGTCTCCTTCGCGGAGCCGCTTGAGCGCGCGATCCCGGAGCTGCCGCACGCGCTCGCGAGTCACGCCGAGCATGCCGCCGATCTCCTCTAGCGTGTGCTCGCGGCCCCCGTCTAGCCCAAAGTAGAGCTTGAGGACCTTGGCATCTCTGGGCGGCAGCGTCGTGAGCGAGGTTTCCACAACGTCGGTGAGGAACCTCTCCATCGTGCGCTCTTCCGTATCGGGCATATCCTCGGCGATGAAGCGCTCGATGAGGGCGCGATCGCCGTCCGGGTCGAGCGGGGCGTCCAGCCTGACCTCGCCAGTGTTGAGCGACGCCAGCGACTGAACCACCTCGATGGACAAGCTCGTCGCGGCCGATATCTCTTCGGGAGTCGGCTCGCGCCGCAGCTCCTGTCTCAGAGCTTCCGCAGTCCGGACTATCTTGGAAAGATCGGCCGTCCGGTTCAGCGGGACCCTGACCGTTCTGCCCTGGCGGGCCAGCGACGCCAGGATGGCCTGCCGGATCCACCACACCGCGTATGAGATGAACTTCACCCCTTGGTCGGGGTCGAATTTCCGCGCCGCGGTGAGCAGACCAACGTTCCCTTCACCGATCAGATCACTTAGTGGCAGCCCGCGGTTCTGGTATTTCTTTGCAACTGAGATGACAAATCGAAGATTTCTCTTGGCCAGCTCCTGCATGGCCTCCAGGTCACCTTTGCGAACCTCTCGAGCAAGCGCTTTCTCCTCGTCCGTAGTCAGCAAGGGTGTTTTGCTCACCTCGTAGAGGTACTGATCCAGCAAATCGCGGTCAGCATCGCTGACGGCTATCGCATCAGCCTGGCGACGCCGTTTTCTCCTTTTCTTTACCTCTTTCACCTGTTTCATCAACGTTCCTTGAGTACCCTAAAATCGTCTCCGTCACCCGCGGAGATCGTAATTTTTGCGTCACTACACTATCATGTTTTTACACCAAACGCCAGGGTTGAGGTCCAAGTTGCTTGACACTAGTTGGGGGCCCGGATAGCTTGCCATGTTCCCCTGCAAAGAGGTCCCCTCTGCCGCCCGTAAGATACTGGGGGCGTAGCTCAGTTGGGAGAGCGCGTGAATGGCATTCACGAGGTCAGGGGTTCGATTCCCCTCGCCTCCACTCCATATTAGAGTTAGCAGCGGCCCCGATGGGGCCTCTTTTCGCGGGAATAGCTCAGTTGGTAGAGCACAACCTTGCCAAGGTTGGGGTCGCGGGTTCGAGTCCCGTTTCCCGCTTTGGAAGAGGGTTGGAGGGATGGAAGGTGGGAGGGTTTTGCACTAACCCTGTAACCCTCTAACCCTCCATAAACGGCGCGGGGTGGAGCAGTCTGGTAGCTCGCCGGGCTCATAACCCGGAGGTCGTGGGTTCGAATCCCACCCCCGCTATTATGGACAGAGGGTCGGAGGGAAGGAGGGACGGAACAGACCCTCAGACCCTCAGACCCTCTGTCCGTTTTATAGGGGCGGTTAGCTCAGTTGGTTAGAGCGCTACGTTGACATCGTAGAGGTCGCTAGTTCGAATCTAGTACCGCCCATCCGCGCCCATAGCTCAACTGGATAGAGCGTCTGACTACGGATCAGGAGGTTGCGGGTTCGACTCCTGCTGGGCGCATGGGTGGCGATCTGCGGGTCTGCGGGTCTAGGGGTCAGGGGATTGGCCCACCGGGCCCGACCCACCGACCACCACACGGGGCGTAGCGCAGCCCGGTAGCGCGCCTGCTTCGGGAGCAGGAGGTCGCCGGTTCAAGTCCGGCCGCCCCGACTTAGCTCGCTAACGCGAGCTCAGAGGACGCCCGGCCTCAGTCCCTTGCTGTTACTGCGGGGTCAAGTCCGGCCGCCCCGACTTAGCTCGCTAACGCGAGCTCAGAGGACGTACATGGTGAGTTGTAAGTGGTGAGTCGTGAGTGGTACAGTGAGGGTTCCTACTCACCACTTATCACTCACTTGTTTGCGCCAGTAGCTCAGCTGGATAGAGCGTTGGCCTCCGGAGCCAAAGGTCGCAGGTTCGAATCCTGTCTGGCGCACTCCGTAACGGCTTATCGTGTACTGACTTAACCGTTAAAGCTTGACCTCTCGAGTTCTCGATTGTGACATAAATTGTCA
>JAZFQE010000134.1:0-2730 GCA_036444955.1 Gemmatimonadales bacterium | reverse complement strand
CGCCAGACCGGCCACCCGGAGTAACGCTCCAACAACTCGACGTTGTGCTCAAACCGGTCACGTGCAAAGACGATGCCTTCGGCGAGGTTGATCTCATTGCGCCAGCCGAGAGTCGGATAAACTGTGAACCCCTCGAAGTCTCTGCGTAGTTCCAGCGCACATTCGTCAGAGAGCGGCTGGTCAGGCCACAGCTTAAGCGTCGGATCAGGCGCAGCTGGCACATGGGGAGCGGCGACCGGGTTCTCCCGGACGAGCACCTCGAGCGCCACCGTGATCTCTTCCCGCGACTGTGTGTAACGGACCCCGTCCTCGGCAAACTCATGCAGCCGGCACCCATCCAATCGCCTGTACGCGCGCTCGACTACGCCGGTCGGGACACCCAAACTCCACAATTTCGTGATGGTTCTGCTGCCCCAACTAACCGGTACAAGCACCAGAGCCCGAGAGACTCCTCTTTCCTGCAACACCTTTTCGGGGTGGAGCTTGAGGCTCGCGTACGCGTCACGGTAAATGGCGAAGCGTACCGGAAACGCTGCGACCGCTCCCCAAATCAGTACCATCGCCGCGGCTGCAGCGGCGGCGACATCCCAGCGGACAAACCGAGAGGTTTTCATCCGAGCGCGCCGCCATAGCCAACGCCACGACAACGCCGTACCGATGACAGCCCATGGCACCATAGCGTAGTACAACCTGGGTCCCGGGTGAAAACCTGAATGCCAGTAGAAGAAATACAGTAACGGGATTGTAACGACTCCCAGTCCAACAATTAGGTCGCTGCGGTGCCGGTGGCGTGAGGCGAAGGCCCACAAACCGAGCGGGAGGAGAGCCGGAATCGGCCATTCGTAAAAGTAGATGTGCAGCCGTCTAACCGCCGTCGACATGTTGGCTAGAGCGGTAAAAGCCGTAAACGGCTCTCCGTAAGGATCAGTGTGGAATCCGAGACCGTGCGCCGAGCCGAACAGCCTCGTATATCCGAGAACGAGTGGGTCCCCCAGCGTGGCGTAGTTGAGCAAACCCCACGCCACCATAACAGGCAGGCCGCCGATCACCATGAAACGAAGTTTGCTCCAATCTGATCGCTGACTCATCCACGCCACCACGGGAACCGCCGCGGCAAGGGCGTCCAACGGCCGGCCTGCGGCTACAACAGAAAGTGCGAAGCCCGCCAGGAGGAAGTGACGCCCGCGGGGAAGCTTTGGGGTGAACAGGGCGGCCCAAGCGAGCAGGGAGAAAGTCACCGCGCTCACGTGGTTCATGTAGGTCCCGGACATAACGACCACCCAGGCGGCGGAAGCCCAGAGCAACGCCGCTACCGTTGCCGTCTTGGTGCCATAAAGACCGCGAGTCACATAGTATATCAGTATTGTACTCAGGCCACCGAGCAGCGGATTGACCAACCATTCCAGATTAATTAGATAGCCGGCCGCGAGCAGTAAACTCTGGACTGGCGGGTACTGCGAGATCCACCCTGCATCGGAGACAAACGTCCACGTGAGGAGGAAGAATTCTGCGGGCTCTGGTGCGGGGGCCGCGAGCCTACCTGATGCGAATATCTTGGCGTGGAACAGCTGTGCCATCTCGTCAACGAGCTGCGGGTTGCCCGCAAAGGCGACATTCATGACGGTTGTTGAGGCAAGGACCAACGCGATGCCAAGAAGAACCGCCACCCTCGCACCATAGAGTCCTCGCCAATTGGGAGCACGCAACCCGATGCTTAGCCGACCACACAGCAGTCCAACGACGAGTACTACAGGAATTCCTATCGCCCAACCGGACAGATAGTCCAACCAGGCGGGACCCTCATCTTGTGCCTCTACCCATCTTGCAATCGGCAGAGCGGGAATGAGGAGCAGCAGTGTGCCGACAGCGTACCAGACCCAGCGAGCTAGGTCTCTTCCCACCGGTTCGTTGTCTGTCGCGAGAGAATGTTGAAGCGGATGAGGTGCCACAGGGCCGCCACGCCATCCCGCCAGTCAATCTTCTTGCCCTGCGCATATGTTCTGCCGCTGTAAGTGATCGGGATCTCCCACACGCGAGCTCCGGCTTGTGCGAGCCGAGCGGTAACCTCTATCTCAAAGCCAAACCGATTCGACACCAGATGCAGTGATTTGAGAAGATCGGTTCTCACCATCTTATAGCAGGTTTCCACGTCCGTAAGGTTTAGATCGGTCAACATGTTCGAGAGCACGGTAAGGAATCTGTTGCCCAGCGAGTGCCAGAAGTAGAGGACGCGTCTGGGGCCGCCGTGGAATCGTGATCCATAAGTTGCGTCGGCTTCGCCTCGCTGGATGGGAGCCAGTAGCAATGGGAACTCCGATGGACTGTACTCCAGGTCTGCGTCCTGAATCACTATGACGTCTCCCGATGCCTGCTCGATCCCGCGGCGCAGCGCGGCCCCTTTGCCTTTGTTCCGCTCTTGATGAAGCACATGGTCCAACGCTCCGGTGGCGCGCAAACGGTCCAGCACCTCGGCGGAACCGTCGCTAGAGTGATCATTGACAGCAATCAACTCGAGATTGAGCGGAACGTCCCTCAATCTCCTCACTATTTCTTCTATCGTCGGCTGTTCGTTGTATACCGGGATTACAACCGAGACGACCAGATCCTCTTTATCCAAGAGTGAGTTCATCGGGCTCTTTCGGCTACCACGATCAATGACTGACCTATTCTCCACGGTATGAGACGCTCCAGCTTGAACAGCGGCACGAACTTGTCATAAAGGCTCAACGC
>JAZFQE010000133.1:0-18709 GCA_036444955.1 Gemmatimonadales bacterium | reverse complement strand
TTCTGTCCAACGACCTGCGGCTATGCTCTCGCCCGCGAGGTGCACAACCCCATCCACTCCCTCAAGCGCCGCCTTGTCGATGAAGCCGCCGGATGGATCCCAGAAAAAAGCCGGTCCCGTAGCCGCGTCGCGGGAACGCACGAGCCTCCTGATCTCAAATCCCTCCCCCCGGCCACGCAGGAATTCAGCTAGCGCAGTACCGATTAGACCGGTGGATCCGGTGATTGTCAGTATCGAACGTCGAGCGCTGGAAGAGAAGCCCATTGACCGGTCCTAGGGCCATACGAGCAATGAATATCAGGCGGACAGACGTACCGGCACGCGCTTTGAGCCCCATGTTCCCGCAGGCCCATCGAAAACCCCGGCACACCGAGCACCACAGTTAGCGCAGTTACCCTCGTCGGTAAGATTCCAGGCGCCCAGCACATACCAGTCGCGTTCTACGAGCACGCTGCCGCACTCGTGACAAATAGTGCTGCCGCCTTTTGTGTCGTGAACGTTGCCGGTGTATGCGTACCGGATGCCGTTCTTCAACGCGATATTTCTCGCCCGAGTCAGTGTAGCTGGAGGGGTGGGGGGCTTATCCAACATCTTCCAATCAGGATGAAATGCCGTGAAGTGAACCGGCACGTCAACACCCAAGTTCTCAACAATCCACTGCGTCTCTTCTTCAATTTCCTGTTCAGAATCATTCTCCCCAGGGATCAAGAGAGTTGTGATCTCGAACCAGACGTCGGTCTCGTGTTTCAGGTACACGAGCGTGTCCAGAACGGGCTGTAGGTTGCTCTTGGTGATGAACTTATAGAAATCCTGTGTAAACGCTTTCAGGTCCACATTAGCGGCGTCCATATACCGGTAAAACTCGACGCGTGGCTCGTCGCACATATACCCGGCCGTCACCGCTACGGCATAGACCCCCACCTCGTGACAAGCCTGCGCTACATCGATGGCGTATTCGTGAAAGATCACGGGATCGTTGTACGTGAATGCGACGGATCTGCAGCCAAGCTCCAGAGCGGCGTTCGCTAGAGCTTCCGGGGAAGCAGCATCTGCGAGTGTGTCTATCTCGCGCGATTTACTGATGTCCCAGTTCTGACAGAACTTGCACGCCAGATTGCAGCCGGCAGTGCCGAAAGACAGAACTGGAGTTCCGGGAAGAAAGTGATTTAGCGGCTTCTTCTCTATCGGATCGATGCAGAAACCGCTCGATCGGCCGTAGGTCGTGAGGACGATCTGCCCACCTTCACACGCACGGACGAAGCACAATCCTCTCTGTCCCTCGCGCAGCTTGCAGGCTCTGGGACAAATGTCGCACTGGACGCGACTGTCCTCGAGCTTGTGCCAGTATTTTGTCGACACCGTGGCCGTGGCTAGCCCGGTCATACCGCTCCTCGGTTAAAGCCTACCTACTAATCTACGCGGATTTGCGCAAGCACTGAAGACTCTGGAGCAGCATCGCGACAGACTCCCGCCGACGAGGCTGTTCCCCTATCTTTGCCGGGAACCCTGTGAGACAGTATCTAGATCTCCTCCAGCACGTCCTTGACCACGGTGTCGAGAAGAGCGACCGGACCGGTACCGGCACGATCAGCCTCTTCGGAGCCCAGACCCGATTCGACCTCTCGCAAGGCTTTCCGCTGCTGACAACCAAGAAGCTTCATCTGAGATCGATAATTCACGAGCTCCTCTGGTTTCTACAGGGGGAAACGAACGTCAAGTACTTAAACGAAAACAAAGTTACGATCTGGGATGAGTGGGCTGACGAAGACGGAGAGCTGGGCCCCATCTACGGATACCAATGGCGCTCCTGGCCAGCCCCTGACGGTAGGCAAGTAGATCAGATCACCCAGGTAATCGATCAGATCAGGACGAATCCAGATTCCCGCCGGCTATTGGTGAGCGCGTGGAACGTAGCGGACATTCCAAAGATGGCGTTGGCGCCATGCCATACCCTGTTCCAGTTCTACGTCTCGGAAGGAAGGCTCTCCTGCCAGCTCTATATGCGCAGCGCCGACCTCTTCCTGGGGGTCCCGTTCAACATCGCCTCGTATTCCATTCTGTTGATGATGATCGCACAGGTCACGGGGCTCGAGCCGCACGAGTTCGTCCTCACCTTCGGCGACCTGCACATCTACCGGAATCACCTGGAACAGGTAAAGCTCCAACTCACGCGCAAGCCACGGCCTCTGCCCGCCGTGACGCTGAGTCCGGCAGTCGACACCATCTTTGATTTCACCTACGAGGACTTCACACTGGAGAAGTACGACCCACACCCAGGCATCAAGGCTCCAATCGCCGTATGACCATCACGGTCATAGCAGCCGTCGCCGAGAATGGCGTGATCGGGCGGGACAACGATGTTCCCTGGCACCTTCCCAAAGACCTCAAACGGTTCAAAGAGCTGACAACAGGACACACGGTAATCATGGGGCGGAAGACATTCGACTCCATGGATCGCCGCCCCCTGCGGAACAGACGATGTATCATTGTGACGCGCAATCCCGATTACCAACCGGCGGGCGTGGAGACCGCCGATTCTGTGGAAACGGCGCTTCAAAAGGCCGGCGATAACCACGTCTTTGTGGCGGGCGGCCGCAAAATCTACGAAGCCGCTATCGCGTTGGCTGACGAGGTTCAACTCACCAGGATCCACGCGGCAGTGGAGGGAGATGTCTTCTTCCCCGCCCTCCCCCCTGAGCAGTGGGATATGATAGAAACCGAACGGCACGAAGCCGACGAGAGACACGCACACGCGTTCAGCTTTCAACGCTACGCCAGGAGAAAGAACTAGATGCTCGGGTCAGCGCGCACTCCGATCGTGTTGTTAGCCGTGTTGTCGCCAGCAGCGAATCCGCTCGCCGGGCAAGTGCAGATACAATCTCGGGCCACCGAAATCACTATCACCGGCAGGGTGCACACACAGTTCAACACCACCTCCGTCAATGCAGAACCGGGGTCGGAGTTTCTCATTCGCCGTGCGCGACTGACTGCGGTCGTGAAGATTGACGACTTTATCAGCGGAAAGGTCCAGCCGGACTACGGTGAAGGGAAGATTACGCTGAGGGACGCTTATCTAAGAATGTCGTTGAGCCCCTCGTTCAGGGTTACGGTCGGTCAATTCAAGCGCCCATTTGATCTCTTTGGGCTGACCAGTTCAACCCGAACACTCGTTATCGAGCGGGCCGGTGGGGTCACCGGCGTAGACGCGTGCGCCGGTCCTGGGGGCGTCTGTTCGCTCAGCCGTTTCACTGAGCAGCTCCAGTATTCAGCCCGTGACATTGGAGTGCTGCTTGCTGGTAGAAGCCACGGGGGGCAGGTGACCTACTCTGTCTCGGTCACAAACGGGACCGGAGCAAATAAAGCTGATGAGAACGGGGCGAAGTCTTTCACAGGGCGACTTACCTATAGTCCGTCAGACAGATTTGCGATCAGCGGCAACGTCGCAGTTCACGACTACGTTGACGATCTCGCGGCAGATAACGATTACGCTACGGCCTTCGGCGGTGATTTGCAGATCGGTGACTTTGCCGGCGGCCTGCACGTGAGGGCGGGACTGGTCGTAGGAGATAACTGGCGGAGTCTTCGGGCAGGCGACCCCACCACCTTCCTAACAGCGCAGGGAGTTGTCGCTTACAAGGCATCCGTACGAGGAAGCCGACGTGTGTCTGCGGTTGAGCCTCTGTTTCGTGTAAGTTGGGGCGACCCCGACACCGACTTGGCAGATGATGACGGTTTGCTGCTTACGCCGGGGCTTGTCGTTCACTTCTCCGGACGAAACAAGATCGCGGCCAACGTCGATATTTGGTCGCCGTCAACGGGCGGCTCGGAGTGGTCACTCAAGGTTCAATCGTATTTGCATTTCTGAACGCTTGAACGACTGAATAAGTCGATGAGTAGCGCTAACTGCCCAAAGAAGAGTAAAGTGATCTGACCCACTCTGCGTCTTCCCCGGTCAGCGCCTGCGTAGCAGCGGCCGCTACATCTACTTGATTCGGATTGCGCATTCCAACCAGAACACACGAGTTCGTCGAGTCTGCGAGCAGGCTCCCAACAAGTCCGTGCAGAATTGGTTGCGGGTGGTCGCGGAAACGCTCGATCAGTTTCTCACGGTTGGATTTCAACACCGCAAGCAGATCGGGATCGCGGAAGCCCTCGACTCGGTTTCTAAAATCACCCGAGGCGAACGTGACCGGCTCGCTATACTTCCCGAGCAGGAGCCCATGATCGAGTGGCGAGAAAAATACAGCTCCAACATCATGGGCTTCGACCCACTCTCGCAGCCCCGAGGAGCCATACCCGTCGTTTCTGACATTGCGGTATATCTGCACTACGTCGGGATCAACGAGAGGAGCATACTTGAGCACCAGTTCAGACTTCCAGTCTGACAGGCCGATGAACTTGATCTTTCCCTCGTCACGAATCCGCCGCACAGTTTCGATCGCGTCGTCCAGGTATTCGCTCTCGGGTCCGAAGTCGCAGTGGTGCAAGTAATAGAGATCTATTACGTCGACCCCGAGATTAGCCAGCGACCTGAGGAGCTGTTTCCTGATCTGATCTGGATGGTAGTAGTGTGAGTACGCGCCCGGATCCCAGCCAATTTTTGTAGCAATGAACATCTCAGCTCGTGGTAGATCCTTGAGCACACCGCCGATCAGGCGTTCCGCCTGTCCGTCCCCGTAGGCGTCCGCAGTATCCCAGTGGGTGAGTCCAACTTCATAGGCGTGAACGAGAGCTCGTTTTGCCAGCGCATCGTCATGCCCACTCCAACCCACCTCCACACCACGTGCGACGTTAGGCCCGCTGAGTGGCCAGGTGCCCAGACCGATTGTCGGCACTTCGACGTCTGTGCGACCCAACCGAACGAAATCCACCGAACCCTTACTTCAGTAGGCGAGTGATGTTAAACCCAAGTCTTATGTCGTCACTGTCAAACGGCGACACGGCACCGGCAAGAAAGAGCGACGGATTAAGACTCGCGGAGTTGGTCACAAAGACCTTGAAGAAGTGTCCTCCGGTTTCCAGCTGAACCCCAAGCGTTAAAGCGTTGAAGGGAGCACTCACATTGCTTTCACTGATATGCCACTCCGCGAGCAAGCCAAGAAGTTCTGACGCGTAGTAGTGGCTGTAGAGGCCGAGGCTGACTTCGTTCTCTCTCTCGGCGGAACTCACGTCGATATTGTTGAGGTATGAAGGTACCAATCCTACAGCCAGCCGTCGGTCAATAATCGTGTTTATGATGATTTGGCCGTAGTATTGGAAGTTTCGGCTGTCGCTGTCCTTCCTACCCGCTACATCCGTATTCCAGCCTACACCGGCCTGGAACCCTATCAGGAAGGGCAGGTTCTCACTTGGTATCTCAAGAGCCCGATACTTGAACTGCAGGTCCACGTTGTCCTGTACGTTGCTACGCCCCAGTGTGAAGACAAACTCATCGGTTAAAGCATATCCCAGCCCAAACCGTACATTCACCGGCCCATCGAGACCCCATAACCCATTCACCCCGGATGAGATCGGTGGTAAGAATCGATGCCAAATCTCAAACTGGAGCTCACCCTGTTGCATCGTCTCGGCGGTGGGCAGGTGGACGGACTGGGTAGAGTGAAACACTGTGAGTGGGATCTGTGCCCCCGGCTCCCCGCGGCGCCAGCGAACGGGACGATCCTGGGCTTGGGCAAGCATCGTCGGAACCATCATGAGGCTCAAAGCCAACAACATATTCTTCATAACCTTACTGCTCCGCGTCAACCGGTTTTAAGTAAAAATCCAGCTGGAGTCGAATCGTGTCGCTGAGTTTCAAGAACATCAGCGACGGTCGCCTGATATTATAGTCGGAAAGCAGCACCTCAAATCCGCACCGGACACGATAACCTGCACCCGCCGCAACGGAGTTGCACGAGATCTGAAGGGGTCGTTCCACACCGTGCACTGAGAACGTCCCCGAAGCATTGATAGTTTGTTCACCGCCGCTACTAAGCTCTACGCTTTCTATCGCAGCCGAATACGTAGCGTACGGATACCTGTCGGTCTCGAGGTAGTCATCCCGCATCTGCCGATCTCTGAGACGGATCCCCGTGTCAAGTCCATTCAGTTCCACTTCAAAGTACAGTTCGCTGCCGGTGTAGTCGGCCCCTGCCACGAGACCGCTGTCGCCCTCAATGTAGGCGTACCCGTCGATGAGATGCGTTATCCCTTCGAACTCGTCTATGGGGGCCCGTGAAATAAAGACGACGCGGTTTTCCCTGGAACGCGCGATGTGGTATTCCTGCGCAAGCAACGGCCCCGGCAGAAAAGCTACCAGGGCGAAAGCCACGCAGTGGCAGAGCGTCGCTCGCATCGAAATCATGTCAATTAAGGTATCGTCAGACTCCATACCACGAGTGACGTTACTCCTTTCATCCAGACCATGACTCCATCTCCCCTAGTAAACGTCTCGCACAGGTGGGCCCCATTGGTCCAAGCGCCGGAGCGGATTCGACCTTAAGCCGCGAGTCGGCGACGAGCGGCGTGGACTGAAGACACGCGGCGAGCCGCAGAGGCGCCGGGCGGATTCGACAGTCAAGCGACAGCGTTCTGCTGAAGACCCCCGGAGCTCGACTTTCGCGAAGCGAAACGAGAGGCGCCGGGCGGATTCGAACCGCCGAATAGAGGTTTTGCAGACCTCTGCCTTACCACTTGGCTACGGCGCCCACGCAAATAAGTTCGCCCCGGGCCATGAGATTCTCAAGCTTGCGAGTTCGCGGATTGACGCCGGGTACTTCCGACATAGGCACCGGGGCATAAATTGGTGACCATGGCCACTCTCGATCGTTTCATCGAAGTGATGTTCGACAAAGAGGCGTCGAGCCTCGTGTTAGAATCCGGCAAGCCCATGGCGCTCGACACCCCCGCAGGGCGCAAGGCGGTCACAAAGGAAGCGGTAGACACGGCCAAGATCGTAGGGCTCCTCAAGGAGATAACGCCGCCGGCGATGGTGTCTCAGTTGGAGAACGAGGAAGGGCGGCAGACCTTCGACTACGAGCTGAATGGCCGCGGGGTAGCCGTCGAAACCGACCGAGCAGGATCTTCAATTGTCGCCACGATCGTTCCCGCCAAGCCGCGACGTTCGACGGCTGCAGTTTCAATCCCTGCAGAAGCGCTCCTGATGGAGTCGGCTTCTGCAGGCACTGAGGCGCGAGCGTCACGGCCGAGCACAGCCCGCAACCCAGAAGCAACCGTAGCGGCCGAGGAGCGCATCCAGGATTTGCTCCGCTACCTCGTAGAATCAGATTCATCCGACCTCCACCTGCGCGTCGGCCTACCTCCCTACTACCGGACGCACGGTGAACTCATAAGACGCGACGACTCCGGCGTGTTGAATCAGCAAGACATCGAAAGTATGGTCTTGTCGATCATGCCAGAACGAAACAAGCACGAGTTTGCCGAAACCAACGACACAGATTTCGCATACGAGATTCTGGATTTGGCGCGATTCAGGGCCAACGCCTTACGCGACCGAATGGGGATGGCGGCGGTATTCCGTGTAATACCCACCGCGATATCGACCGTCGATGATCTTGGTATCGCACCCGAAGTTCAGAAGCTCTGTTACCTAACCAAGGGGCTAGTCGTGGTCACCGGCCCCACCGGGAGCGGCAAGTCTACCACACTCGCTGCCTTGGTAGACCTCATCAACAGGACGAGAACAGACCACATCATAACAATCGAGGATCCGATCGAGTTCGTGCATCCTAACAAGAAGTGCATCGTCACCCAGCGGCAGGTGGGCAGTCACACGCAGTCGTTCAAACGAGCTTTGCGGGCGGCGCTGCGTGAGGACCCCGACATCGTTCTTATCGGAGAGATGCGTGACCTCGAAACGGTGGCGATCGCCATCGAGACCGCGGAGACAGGACATCTGGTATTCGGCACGCTCCACACCACGACCGCGGTGAGTACGGTTGATCGGATCATTGACCAGTTCCCAGCCGACCGGCAGGATCAGATCCGCGTAATGCTCTCCGAATCTCTAAAGGGCGTAGTTGCCCAGGTGCTGTGCAAGAAGAAGGGCGGTGGTAGAGTGGCAGCGCGCGAGATACTCCTGTCGTCAGTGGCCGTAGCCAACCTCATCCGCGAGAGCAAGACGTTCCAGCTTCCCTCGATAATTCAGACCAGCAAGAAGGCCGGGATGAACATGCTCAACGACTCGCTGCTGGCGTTGGTCGACAAGGGTCTCGTCGAGCCGGAAGAGGCCTACATGAAGTCGGCCGACAAAGCTAGCCTGGAGACATCGTTCAAGCAGAAAAACATCGTCCTAGACTTACAGGGAAACTGATCAAAAGTCGAAGGCCCGGCCAAAACTAAACACCCACCGGTTCCCGACAAATCCGTCACCAAAGCGATAGGCAACGTCAAGTCTTCCTAAGTTATTGCTTGTCGAGCGAGTAGTGCCCAACCTGAGACCCACACCCACATCGCCACCGAATCGCGTAGGCTGGTCGGAGAACCACGCCCCCCCGTAATCCAGGAAACCCGCCACGCCGAGTCCGAAAAGACCGACGAATTCATCAACGAGAAACATTCGGTGTTCGAGTACCCCCCAAACCATGCGCTCACCGGTGAACGCATGCGGCTCGAACGCTCGCGGCCCTAGGCCGTGGCCTAAGTCGAATTCAAAGCCGAATGGAGTGCCGCGGCGTGAGCCCCCTTCCAAATGAAGCACGGTGGCCTGTCGCGGGATTATCCTCGAGCCGATCGTCATGGTCGCCACCACCGTCCCCGAGTCGAGCGTTGTAGCGGTGAGTAGGCCATTCACGCGCACTCTGATCCTGCCAAAGTTTTTCCCGAACACGAAACCGGTCTGTGCGTCGAGTAACGGACCGACGCCGGATCTTTCATAACCGAAGCCTGAGGGGGCCACCCAGGCCCCGATTCTAATCCTCGTGCTCAGGTCAATGTCTTCTTCCCGCGAAAAGCCGTTGTAGTGCGTTACGACGAGGAATCTTGCCGCTCTCCATTCAAAGAACGCTCCAACCGACGCGGTTAGCGAATCAGGCACGGCGAAGGACGTGTCCTGGAACGATACGAACTCCTCCCGCCGTATCTGAGTCACGAACCCAACGCGCATATAGCCCCTGGAACTTGCCCTGAGCGCATGAATGTAGACCAGGTTGTTGCGAAATACACGGTGCTGCAGAGAATCGAACGTCACCCCGTCTCGAAACTGCAACACTCTACGGGTGGCGGCTATTCCCCAAATCTCGAACGATTGCCGATCGGAAAGCGATTGAAACGGAACTCCAACACGCCAGACACCCACATTCCCGTCGCTCAGATCGTCAAAGAGACCAGAAATCCTGACGCGGCTGCCGAACGCTCTGCGCATCAAACCGCTGAATGTGACGGCTGTACGGTCGGGTTCATCTCTGTAGGCGACACTAATGACGTTACCCGTACCCAAGAAATTTTCGTCCGCGAGGGCCAGCTCCATTGTGAAGGTGCCACCGGTAGATCGCGCGTTGGTCTGCAGCTTGGTGGACCATGCATCTTCTGTTTCAACCCGGAGTATCAGCCGGCTGTCGCTTCGCACGGAGTCGACAGAGACATGCCGGAAGATGTCAAGTCCGCGCAGGTTGCGCTCCGTTTCAACTACACTTGCAGAGTCGTACCGATCTCCCGGCTCGAACAATAGCTCTCTTCGCACAACAGAAGTTCTCGTCTTGAAGCGAACGGCGTTGGCAAGACGGAAAATGAAGTTCGAGCGCGCCTCATCTTCACGGAAGACGTTGTGGGTGATGATCTCGACAGAGTTTACCGTCGATTCAGCACTATGGGCGGCTTGCTGCGCGTTCAGGGGGAGGACAGCCGTCCGAAGGGACAGAAATCCCGCGAACAAGAAAACCCGTCTCCGGTGCGGCATTCTATACTAGAGATCTACAACTTCCGCGATCGAAGCCAAGAGGAGGTCCGGCTGCACGCCACTCGCCGCGAAGTCGCGCTGTCGAAACTTCCCGGTCCTGACGAGCCACCCCTGCAACCCTGCATCCTGCGCACCCTTGACGTCGCCCCAAAAGTCGTCGCCAATCATCGCCGGCCGGATTGCACCTTCCTCTCCTTCGGCTCCGAGATCCATCGATCCAAGAGCGGCTGAGAAGAACTGCTTCGCTGGTTTGCCGCAAATCACCGCTTCACGATCTGTAGCATATTCGATCGCCGCCACAAAAGGCCCTGCGTCCAACGTCATTCCGTCAGGGCCAAGCCAGTAGCGGTTCCTTTGCAGCGCCACAAGGGTGGCGCCGTCCATCACATAGCGGAACGCTTCGTTTAACAATTCGACCGTCCAGCCTCTGCCAAGGTCACCCAACAGCACGGCGTCCGGTTGGCGCCGTGGATTACCTGAGAGGCCGCCGCACAAATCGAATACTTGGAGGTCCTCCAGGGTTTCAAGCGTCACGAACGGAGCTACAACTCCGACACCCATCTCGGCGAGAGAGAGCGCACCCGCCGACACAGCTGTTATGATCTCTTCTGCGCTCACTTGAAAGCCAGCATGCTCTAGCCTCGCCACCACAGAACGCTTCGGCATCCTAGTTGTGTTCGTAACAAAACGAAACGGGACCGCCCGGTCGCGAAGCCAAGATATGGCTTCGATAGCACCGGGATAGGGTCCCGAGTCGGAGTATACGGTGCCGTCTAGGTCAATTAGAAGTGCCGGCGGAAATCGATCAATATTTCCCGAGATATTTGTCGACCTCCCACGGGCTCACCATTGCAGAATACTCGCGCCACTCCTGACGCTTTGCCTCGACATAGCGGTCATAGATGTGTTCGCCAAGGGTGTCCCGTACGACCGAGTCCTTTGCTAGACATTCCAAAGCCTCATGAAGATCTCGTGGCAACTCCGTGATCTTGAGCCGACGTCTTTCGCGCTGGCTAAGCGCAAAGATATTTTTGTTCACCGGCTCCGGGGGTACTAATTCGTTCGCGACTCCGTCTAGACCAGCCGCGAGCTGAACTGCAAGGGCCAGGTACGGGTTGCATGCCGGATCCGGCATTCTGAGCTCGCATCGCGTGCCATGCCCCCGTTTTTCGGGGATGCGAACCATCGGCGAGCGGTTGCGCATACTCCAAGCGACGTTGATCGGCGCCTCGTATCCGGGCACCAACCTCTTGTAGCTGTTGATGAGCGGGTTCGTGATCGCCGCGAATCCAGGAGCATGTTTCAGTAAACCAGCCACATACCCTAACGCAACATCAGACAACTCCCACTCGGCAGCGGAATCATGGAACGCATTCTCGCCGCCCCTAAACAGGGACTGGTGAGTGTGCATTCCCGATCCGTTTTGCCCCATAACGGGTTTGGGCATGAACGTGGCGACAAATCCGTTTCGAAACGCGACGTTCCTAACAATAAACTTGAACGTGGCGAGATGGTCCGCCGTGGTCAGCGCATTCTCGTATCTAAAGTCGATCTCGTGCTGGCCCGGTGCCACCTCGTGGTGGCCGGCCTCCACTTCGAAACCCATGTACTCCAGATCTTCTATTATCAGGCGCCGGATGGTCTCCGCTTGATCAACCGGCGTGAGGTCGAAGTAGCCGCCGGAGTCGTGCGTGACCAGCGTCGGCGATCCGTGCTCATCAAGGTGGAACAGGAAAAACTCCGCCTCGCATCCGGCCATCATCTCAAAGCCCAACTCTGCAGCCTTGGCAATCTGGGTCTTGAGGGCCTGCCGCGGACATCCTTCGAACGGCGTTCCGTCCGGTTTAGATATGTCACAGATTATCCGCGCTACTCGCCCGCCTTCGTCGTCGTAAGGCAACACCTTGAACGTGTCCAGATCGGGAGTCAGCAGCATGTCGCTTTCCTCAATCCGCACGAACCCCTCGATCGACGAGCCGTCAAACATAATGTGACCAGCCACAGCCTTCGCAAACTGGCTGCGAGGAACCTCGACGTTCTTGTTGATACCGGTGATGTCCGTGAACTGAAGCCGAAGAAAGTCTACTTCGCGCTCCTTCGTGAGGCTCAGAATTTCCTTCTCGGAAGCACCCTGAGTGCTTTCTCCATTGGGCGACGCTTTCCGTGCTGAACCGGGCGATGCAGTAGGAGTGCTGAGTACTGTCACAATATGTCCTTGCTCGAAGAGGTTACGGGAATTCGGCAGGAGCCAGTCTGCCATGTGGAACCGAAGCTAGCCGCGCCTAAACCGAGTGTCAAGGAAATATGGGCCATACTGCACAAAACCCGGTTAAATATGCCCCGAAATGGGAGTCAGTTTGACAGAACGACCCCTAAAATTGTGTCACAACGCACAATCGGGCTGTTTTATGAAGCACGGATTAGCTGTTCAGGGAGTCGAGCAGAGTCCATAGTTCCTGCGGCGAGAATTCAGTGAACCGGGCTTCAATCTCCTTGGATGACCACTCGAGAAAGATCCAACCCGACAGGCGGTGCGTGCTGCCGCAAACGAAGTGTATGCGCCCTCTTACTGCCTCGACTTCTTCATCGCGGACCGATTCGAGAAGCACAGCCCACCTGTCTTCGCCCCGAGCCAGCTCGCCCATCTGCATCGTTTTTATGGCGCTGTAGGGCGGATTGAAACCGGTCCTAGTTGGGCTGCCGCTGGAATCAGATGGCATGTCGCAACAGTAATGTGCCAAGCTAGCGAGCGCCAGCGGGTTCACCACCGGAAAGCTCGGGTTTCCCCGATCAACAACGTCTAGGTAAATTGGTCACTTCATGAATGCTCCGGTAGTAACGTGTCCAGCCTGTGGGGTCCAGACTAAAGGGGGATACTGCAACAACTGTGGCAGCGCAGTGGCAGGCGTTGACTGCCCGTCATGTTCAGCATCGCTTCCTCCCGGCGCCCGATTCTGTCACATCTGTGGCGTCCCCATCAGTAGGCGCAGCACACGGCGCGCGATGGTACCGTGGCTGATCGCGGGTGTGTCGGTTGCTCTCCTTGTTATCGTAGCCGTTGTCCGTTTCGCCGGCCCGCTCCAAGCCCCGCCGGCTCGCGGGGTGACGCCGCAGAGCACGCGTTCCGTGGCTCCAGACATCAGCAACATGTCACCGCGGGAACGGGCGGACCGCCTGTTCAATCGCGTCGTAGCGGCGGCAGAGCGCAACGATTTCAATGAGGTCGCATTTTTCACGCCGATGGCTACTCAAGCCTACGGATTGCTCGGGCAATTAGACTCGGACGCTCGCTACCACCTGGGATTGATCTACGCTCTTAGCTCACAGCCCGCGGCAGCGCTTGCTCAGGCAGATACTCTGAAACAGGGACAGCCGGGACACTTACTCGCAACGATTATCCAAAATGAAGTCGCAAAGGTCACGGGCGACGAGCCAGGTCGGGTCGCTACCTACCAGACTTTTCTCATCAACTACCCAGCGGAGATACCCAGCGGAAAGAGAGAATATTCCGAACATAGGCGCACGCTCGACTTATTTCTCGAAGAGGCGCGTGCGGCGTTGGAGGGGTCTCCTGGGCGCTGAGACAATCATGATCCGAGTCGCGCACAGCCCGGACTCTGACGATGCCTTCATGTTTTACGCCCTAGCGACCGGCAAGATTCCCACTGGGAATAGGGCTTACAGCCACGAACTCAGCGACATCGAATCGCTCAACCGCAGGGCGCTGAGCGGAGAACTCGAGGTCACCGCCATCTCGATCCATGCCTATGCTTACATTGCCGACAAGTACGCTCTGCTCTCTCACGGAGCGTCAATCGGCGACCGCTACGGCCCCCGGCTGGTTGCTAAGACGCTCCCCCCCCCAAAGCCAAAGGCGGCAGTCAGGGGCTTGCGAATCGGGATCCCCGGTAAACTCACAACCGCTTTTCTCGCGTTGAGTCTTTACCAACCCGACTTCCAACCGGTCGAGATGCAGTTTGATGAGATCCTCGACGCGGTTTGCGCCGGAGCGGTCGACGCCGGACTGATCATACACGAAGGGCAGCTCACCTACGCTGACAGCGGCCTCAAGTTGTGGGCCGATATGGGTGAGTGGTGGTACTCCGAGACAGGGCTGCCCCTTCCGCTCGGAGGCAACGTAGTTCGCCGCGACCTCGGCGACGAGCTTATCTCTCAGATCTCGAACGACCTGAAGTCCAGCATCGTTTACGCTCTCGAGCATCGCGATGAAGCGCTCGATTACGCCATGCGCTACGCTCGAGGTTTAGAGCGCTCCGACGCTGACAGATTTATAGATATGTACGTCAACAACTACACAGTCGACTACGGCCAGGACGGCAGGAAGGCAGTCCAACTGCTGCTCGACCGCGCCGCCGAGGCAAGCATCATTCCGTCGGAGGTCAAGGTGGAGTTTGTTTAGCGGATGGCCGCCGAGGAGGACTGAGCGGCCGCACCACCAAGAAAAGCGCCCAGGACTCTGTGAGCCCTGGGCTTAACTGGCAGTTGAGCGCCGCCGTCAAACACCCAACCTACCAGACTGATTTCTTAGTTCAGCGAGATGTGCGGATCGGAACGCCTCGGACCGACGTAGACCGTGGGTTTCAAGTCGGCAAGAGCGATCCGCCTCAACTCCATATCGACCGTTATCCTAGGCTCCGTCGCCACTCTGTTGTGGTTTTTGAGCAGCTTTAGCGCCAACTCACTCCATCCCAACTTCATAACTACACTCCTTCTTCATAACTACACTGCTTCTCGCCACCGGTTCCCGGGACAGGATCCAACACCTTGAAAGGCTGTCTCCCTGCGGGTACCCTCTATTAGCTTAGACGTTCGAAGCCGCAAGAGAGTTGCAGCACCGCCATCCTACCGCCATCGTTTCAGACGCCCCTCTCGGGATATTGTTAGCGACTCAGCCGCTTCCCGTCTCCACACAACCAACTTCGTGTTGGCCGCACCCCATCCCAATCCGTTTGGCTGAAGACGGACGATCCTTCGCGACGCTCGCAGCTCAACCCCCCTCCGCTCCGGTCCCGGTCGAACCAGGAAAGTTGAGTCGACAATCGCCTCATACGTGGCGCTCAACTCTCGCTCGCCGAACTCAACTCTCACCCGCGTACCGCGCAACATCGAAGCGAAGCGAGCGCGGTGATAAAACATGATCAACTCGTTGGCCGCACTGCTCACCGCAATCCGGTCGAGCCATGCGGCAGCTCTGGGGAAAGCAATGGCCAGCAGCAGACCGGCAATGCTCAACACAATGAGCATTTCAAGTAACGTAAATCCGCGTTTCACGCGTCAAGGCTACAACTGATCTCGGGTGGGCGGTTACCAGAATCGCCGCACCGGCATCCCAAACGCTACACTTGCAGCACATGTTCCCAAGGGCGATACTTGGCAAGAGAGCAGTCAAGTTGTAGTCGCTCGTCAGTAGTTATTGACGATCTCAATGGCAAATGTTCGAGGCGGTCGGAGACCAAGTGACAGTCGGCTACAAAGAATTCACTGAGGACGATCCCTTACCTACGCTGCGAGAATACCGGAAACTCTCGCCCTGGAATCTCCGCGACCTATCTTCGCTGTGTTCCGCGATTCTGGAATGTTCCGGAGTGCGGCCCATCAACGCTGCGGCAACAGCTCTCCCCAATGAACGCACCATCCGTTATTACGTAACCCGCGGCATTGTAACTCGTCCGGATGGCAGCGGGACTTCAGCGATATATCACTACCGACACTTGCTGCAGATTCTCTTCATTAAACTCCGGCAGATGGAGGGAGCTACTTTGGTCTCAATTCGAGACGAAGTAGGCGAGCTCAGCGGTGACGCGGTAGAGCATCGCGTGGCCGCATCCTTGGGTCCCCCACTCCCCGCTCCCAGCCAGCTACCCTTGTCAAATGGTCACCCCGAACCGCGCGGGCGCTCCGGGCGAGCCTACCGCAAAGTGCTGGAGCCCGCCGCGCAGCATGGGGAGATGCAAACCGAATCCGCTGGCAAGTGGCTCAGGGTGCCGGTTTGCTCCGGCGTTGAGCTTCACGTATCTGAAGGGCATTCGCTGGTTGCGGAAGGAAACGATTCCCAGACCATCGCTGAAGCTGTCCGGCTCGCGCTCAATAGGCTTTTGACCCAATAAGATTAACCTCCCGTTGACTTACATTGTTGGGTGAGCGGTTCTATATCACCGCTTGTTAGCAGTGCACGAATCGGAATTGGGAGCGGATCGCGGACGACCTCTGAACAAGCAGCATTAGAGTATGTGTCGAACGAGAATACGAGACAAAAAAAGACGGCCGGTTACTCCCTAGAGAGTATCCGGCCGTCTCGCGTACTGGCTACCCGAAGTCAGGGGATTGGCTCCCTCTGTTCTTCTTCCTGTCGCCGCCGCCCGGACTGATTCGTCCGCGGTAGGGCGAACTAGAGCTCCGGCTTCCATCCCCGAGCGACCTGGCCTGGTCGCAAGGTTCACCAACACACGGCGCTGTGATTCCAATCAGGTCGCGGACCGATTTATCACACTGCACACCAACGCGCCATCTCGGCGTGGGTGAGGCGCGCGACGCCTCACCAGCCCGAACTGACGTGGCCACCCGGATCCATGGCGCTCGAGGCGTAAACGCCGAGCTGCCTCCCCGTATTTGCCATTCGGGCGCCTGACCGGGTCGTGCCTCCCGTTCAGGGTGCGATCAATCTAAGCGGCTCTCAAAATCGCGCAAGCGCCGATCTTTCTTCGGGTTATGACTCTTGATGTTCAGATTCTGTGGATTGTTTCTCGGCGCTTTGCGGGTACTGGGACATCTTTTTCCACGTAATGTGGACTTGTGAAAAATCGTTTTTACAGGAGTAATCCACAAAACATTGCTGGGTTTTAGCCTGCTAATCGGAGTTAAAGCGAGGCGGAAGCGTAATGCTCACGACCCGTGCAAAGTTGCCGACGGCTGCTCTGTACCTTCTGATCGCCTCGTCAATGCGACTGATTCGGTACGGGCCCCACGCCCGCAGAGTGTCGGCATGAACACCTGGCCCCTCATGTTGAAACCGCTCCACGCACTCTTGTCGCAGCTCGCTGGACAGGCGACCCATCGCCCTGATGAGCGAGTCGGTTGCTGTTTGAACACGCTCAGATCCGATGCCCGACTGAAACGTTGGTTCCCGGTCCTCAAGCACTCCTATAGCCGCGCTGCACCGTTCCCGTAGGCTACTGGCCCTACCAATCACTGTTTCAGGAGCGGCGGACCCGAGGTCACGCCTAAACATCACTGTTGCCGCTCTGACGCTACGGACGGTGTCTCGAACGACCAAAAGCGCGTCGCGGTGACGTTGAGCTAGACTGTCGAGTCGGTCAGCGTGCCTCTCTTGGGCCACCGCCCCCCCGGTAAAGATGACCGCTGCCAGGCACAACCCACTAAGGACTCTCGTCACGGAAAGCAGTCAGGAACTATCGGAGCCTAGCTCGTCGTAGCCGAAGGGATCGCCAGGGGCGGCGGGTGCAAAAAGGAAGCCGGCTCCCGAGGTTGCGAACCATCCTGCGACGAGGTTCGTAGACAGATCGGTTCTGGGCTCCTGGAAGAGCGCCGAGAGCCAGCGCTTTACATGAGTCAACTCAGGTGCGCGGCGGGAAAGCATCGAGATCATACTTCCCACACCTTGCGTTGCGCGCAAGAAATGCGCTATAGCGTGGACCCTCTGTGCGAACGCGAAAGCCCGCACTCCGGGCTCGTCGTACAGCAGGGATCCTTCATAAGGATCAGCAGGCGGCGCGTCCATGCGCGGTCCGACATAAACGAACTCTTGTTTCCCGTCTCGGTTGCGTTCGACGACTGCAGCCGCCGTTTCACCGCTCAGCCGAGCCGCGTGAATGTGGTCCCTGTCGTACAACACCCCCACGACTCCCGCCCACTCGAGCATCGACAGTGAATTGTGTAGGGGGCACCCCAATTCCTCGTCATAGGCAACGAGTCGAGGCGCCTCCCCGGCACTTCCGAAGAAATGACCCAGGGCCTCAGACCGGTCTAAGAACGCTTGTGATCTACGTATAATTGCGGGAGCTCCCATCGTCGTAAATCAAGATAACCGCCACCAGTGTATGCGCATAGGCAGTGCAGGAATTCTCGGTACGAACCTTGCGACTAATAGAAACGGCGTTATCGCGGAGGTTACAATGAAACTCTTTGCTGCTGTGGCTGCTGCACTAGTGTTAGTAAATACCCAGCTAACCGCTCAAGGGTTACGTGAAGTCCCACAACGGTTTGCGCTGATCCAGCCGGCGGGACTCCTGGTGGGCATCGGAACGGCTGGCATCGAGCTGGGGGTTGGTCGACGAAGCAGTGTGGAGCTGGGAGGAATCGCCGTGTACTCCCAAGAGGACGGTGTCCGCATCAGTGGCGGGGGTGGGGGAGTCGGATTTCGGTACTATCCTAACTCGGGCGAGCTGTCTGGAACGGTTGTTGGGGTGCGACTGGATGTCGTGTCGCTGAACGGGGAATCGTTCCGGATCAACCGAACCGAGCTGTATCTAGGAGTGGGAGGTTTTGTCGGTTACCGATGGCTTACCCGCTCCGGCTTGGTGGTGGAACCCGTGATCGGCTACGAATATCTTGCCGGCCGGCGACCGCTTGTCCCCGGGGCGCGGATCATTCAGGACGATCTAGGATTGATTCTCGGGGTCGGAATCGGGCATTCGTGGTAGGACGTTGCGTCCCTGAACTCCCCATTTTAATGTCGACTCGTTACTATCGACACCCACAGTCTGAGCGCACCGCCTGATGAAAACGTTCTTCATTCCGGTTATGCTAGCAGCGCTAGCCGCCGTGACCCCGAAA
>JAZFQE010000132.1:0-3730 GCA_036444955.1 Gemmatimonadales bacterium | reverse complement strand
CAAGGCACCTTCGAATCGTGAGCGCGCCCGACCAGCGTGTCCACTCCTGTACGTATAGCCATTGCTGGCCAAACGTACAGAACTCAGGCCCTCAGATACCGAAAGTGGCGCACGTTGTATGACTTTCGAGAACGCGTCTCTGAGCGGCTCTCAGGGTGTCTGGTGACGCTCGATAAACGGTCTTTCTCTGCCCCCCGCCACGCGCGTATCATCTCAAGCTCGATTACTCTCGCGACAGAGGGACTGCAGTGAGCAACAAGTGCCCCTGCGGTGAGCCCGCTACCATGACCCCGGGACTGTGCCGCGATTGCTATGCCGAGCGTCTCGCCCTGATTCGCGAGTTTGCCAGCCACCCTCACCGACATGCCCTTCGCCGCAGGATCGAGGTGCACGAGAACCTGCGCGAGCTGCAGTTCAACGAGGAGGACGACTACACCTGACCCGACGCCGTCTCCGGCAGTGGCGGGATAGACAAACCCCTCCCACGTGGGCACATAGGTGATGTCAGCTACCCACAGAGCATTGGCTTGCGTGGCCGTGAAGTCGCGATCCACTAGATCCGGCGCCGGGCGATCGCCGCCGGCACGCACGGTCGTGCGCACGTCTAGGGGGACGGGGCGGCGCCTTCAATCCCGCGGGAGCAGACCCTTGCTGTTTCTCTCTGGAACCGGAAGACCCTTTTCCTTCAGGCGGGTGAGTAGAAACTCCTCATAGCGGGGATTCCACCCGTCCCAATTCACTACCAAACACATTCGGCACACCTCTATTCCGTATCGCTCGATGAACTTGTACTGATCGCCCAGGTGACATACCTCGCAACGGTCAGCCATGGTGGTGATCCAGAGGAAAACGCAGCGTCGAGTCTAGTTATGATCGAGCATCGTGGGCACCGCTGTACGTATCCACAGACTGCAGAAACGTACAGTACCGTGAGCCTCAGAGCCCCATAGTGGCAGTAGGGTGGTTAGCTCCCGAGAACGTGTCGCTAAGCGGCTCTCAGAAAGCCTGGTGAGCCCTCTCCAAGACCCCATCTGGGATAGAATCGGCGCGCAGAGCCGGTAAGAATGGCCACGCTATGAAACCAGAAGATCTTGCGGGAGCACGGGCGCGAGCATTCATCCAGACCAGTGAAGAGCTCGACGTATTCCTTCAGAGGATTCAGCCAGCCGAAGGCCAGGAGCTGGCAACCAAGAACATGATCAATTGCTACCTGGCTGGTTGGCGGGACGCCCTCAAATGGGCGGATGACGAAGACGAGGACCAATGACGGTCAAAATCTCCCCCGTCGCTTGAGATCTTGAATCTCGGCTATCGTCTGCCCTTTGTCGGCCTACGCGCTCGGGTACGTCAAGGGCAACATAGCTCGGCAGAACCCGGGTGGTGGGATCACCGCATCGGCGCTGCGATCGCCATCGCAACGGCTGTCGCAGCTGGATTCACACCCCATGCTCCTTGTGCCGGCATGAAAACGAACGAAACTCGCGAACTCATGACGGCATATCACGAAGCCGGACACGCGGTTGCGCAGTACCGGCTGTTTCCAGAGGGACGTTGGGTTGATGGTGTGTCCATCGAACGAAAGGATGACGGCACCCTTGGTCGCCACACAAGCAAAGAACTCTTCCCGCACCCAGACGATGATCCGGCCATGGTGCGTGAGCAGTACGAGAACGAAGTTCTCTGTTTGTGCGCCGGATACGCCGGCACAGTCGCCATGGGGTACGGCGACGAAGAAGCCCGCGGCGGGTGCTGGGGCGATTTCGATGCCGCCGAGGAAACCGTTCAAGGCTGGGCGACCGCGCCGCTCGAGGAACAACTGAAACGCGCAGTCCAATTCATGCGCCGCCCCGAGAACAAGAATGCGGTGGAACGGGTCGGGAACGAGCTACTCGAACACGGGACGCTCGACTGTGACGAGCTCGAGATCGTGATAGAGGTTGTCGACGGAAAGTCGACCGAGGAAGACTTGGCCCAGTATCGCGCATTGAGAGACGCGGCCCGCACCTAAAACGCCCACAATTGATCGGTGTATGGTGTATCCGGGAACCTCTGGGGGAGGCGCCATGGACTACATAAACAGGCCGTTTGACGGAGAGACGATTGAACTGGACCGGAACACCTACACGAACTGTACCTTCAAAAACTGCACCATGGTGTACCGCGCGGAGGCAGACCTTCACCTAGATAGGGTTACGGTTTCTCGGAGCAGATGGATCATCGGAGGAGCGGCCGGCAGAACGCTCAGATTCCTGACTATGCTCTACGCTCACGGCGGTGACGTAGGCCGCGCTGTCGTGGAGGACACGTTCGAGAAGATTCGAAGTGGTGCTCTTGGCAAGGATGAATCGGTGATCATCCACTGAGCCCGCCGCGGGGCCCCCGCCATGCGAACGACGCACGCGAGCCCGCCCAGTTTCTCCGGCACAGACCTGCAGCCAACAAGATAGCTGCCATCTGGAGCGCACGCGAACAAGATCCCGCACGCCAACGACCGCTGAAGCCGCACAAGAAGGCGAACTGCTTGAGTATTGGGCCTATGTGATGCGGTGTTATCTCGAAGCCAAAGAGCCGAAGCCGTATCGAGAAGCTCTCTGGCTGGTCGGTCACTCCAAAAAAACGGTAAGCGACATCGCAAGTTACAACTCCAGGACTTCAACGAAGCATTCGGCTTCATGACGCGCGTCGCGCTGAATCGCGGAGTCGATGGAGCACCCCCCGGAATGGTTCAATGTTTGGAACGGCATGGCCGTCGACCTCTCGACGCACGGGTGGCGTTATCTCGCTGGACGTCCAGCTGGCTCGGAAGATGAACGGGATCGCGGACTGACGGTCGGTCAAGCGAACTAACGATCCACGTGTCCAAGGTCGCGGCCGGGCGCAACTCGATCGCGCACGAGCCGCTTGAGTTCTGTGATCTCGGGGAATCGCCCGGCATCCTTTCGCGAGAAGATCTTTTCGCCCCCGACCCGCACTTCGAACACGCCGCCTTCAGCGTTGGGCACGAGCGTGACGCCCCCAAGCTCCTCCTCGAAGGTCGCGAGCAGCTCCTGCGCCATCCATGTAGACCGCAGGAGCCACCGGCAGCGGCGGCAATACTCGATCTCGACGCACGGACGATCGGCCATCAAATTCCCTTTTCAAGGATTAAGAAGAAGAATAAGCCATCGGTTGATCACAATACTAAGTTGGTGAGGAAATGATGGCAATTTGACGCGATGCTGACCGTCCGCTCCTGGCGATCACGTTCCGGAAGACCCCGAAGACAAGCCCGATGTCACGCATGTGAGAGCGTTCTGAGTGCTGGGCGGACCCCGCAGCTGAAACGCCAGCGACGAGGCCCTAACCAAACTGAACCTCAGGGGAGGTCCAGCATGGCTGACACGCATTCTACCAGCCTGGCCTCTCTTTCGATGGTGCCGTCCGAATGCTGTTCTGGCTTGGTGTTGTAGGTGCTGAAGACGGACCCCGCGAGTGGGCTAATTCACCCGCGAGGCCCTGACCACAACCGACCCACAAGGAGGTCAATCATGGCTGAAGCCGATTCTACCGTTGAAATGTTCGTGAACCTCAAGCCCATGCTGACGGACAGTGCGATGCGGGACGTGGAGAAACACTGCCAGCGGACAAAGCACGGAATCAGCCGCCGTATGCTGCTGGGGATACTCACCAAGACCGGCGAAGAACTCATCGAGGCCGCGCTGGCTGCACCCGAGGCAATGCTGGGGGTGTA
>JAZFQE010000131.1:0-2410 GCA_036444955.1 Gemmatimonadales bacterium | reverse complement strand
GGAGCCGTCCCGGGTGAACCCCATCGGCCGGAACTTGTTCCCCGTTTTCTTGACCAACGCGGGGGTGCCCTTGGGCTTCCCGTCATCAACGTCCAGCATCTACACGCCCATGGAGCCCGACCGGTCGCTCAGAAAGACGATTCGTTTCCCATCCGGCGTCCAGAATGGAGCTCCGTCGTCAGCCGGATGCTCGACCAGCCGTACATCGCCGCTACCATCGGTGGCCAGCAGGTGGATGTCCCGTTTCTTTGAGCCGTGCTTTTCCTCGAGCTCATAAACCACATATCGCCCGTCCGGAGAGAGGCTCATGTTTCGGGTATGTCGCTCACCCAAGGATTTGAGGACGCGCACAGATCCGTCCGCGACCGAGACCAATACAATCTGAGCTTCGTAGCCTCGTTCCAGGCTCTCATTTTTCTTGCCAAAGAGCGCCAGGATGTACTTCCCGTCCTGCGACCACGCCCGAGGCCAGGGGGCTTGCCCCTTCAGCGATGGATCCCCGCTGAAGAGAAAGCGGGGCTTGGACCCGTCGAGCCCGACGATGCGCAGGTGGCTTCCCGTGCCCCTGTCGATCCAATAGTAGGCGATCTGCCGACTGTCGGGAGACCATATCGAAACGCCGCAGAACTGATTGGGCTTCTTCCAAGTGCCCTCGTCCGTAAGGTCCCGGTTTTCCCCGGTCTTGAAATCGTGCATGGCCAGGTTGCCCTCGGTCCAGTTCACATACGAAAGGTAGCATAACAGCTTTGACGGCAAGGCGCTACGCGCGACTCTTCGCAGTGCAACAATCGGTGGACCAACGCACGGGTAGTGGGATTGTGGGCGTATTCTGCTGCCTTGCCATATTCTGCCTCCGGCGTCTGTTGAAGGCTAGCATAACAGGTTGAGCAGCAAGGTGTTGAGGACAGTCGCTCGCGGCGCAAGAATCGGTGGACCAGCACACCTATCCTCCTTCTTGCGGATGTTTGTGATACTACCGTATCACAAACAACCTGGACTAGTTTGAGGGGGAAAGGTCAGTGTTGCCAAGGAAGCAGAGCGACAGGGCCAGAGCTGGCAGACCAAGCCCTAACCAAAGCTTCAAGTCGTTCACGTGCGTCACGAGCAGGGTGAGCCCGGCGACGGAATCGTTTCTGCTGGCGGCATTTCGCCCAGCTCTGCAGCGCCTTCGCATGAGCACCCCGTTCGGTGTGGAGTTCGATACAATGCACGAGTAACCTGTCCTCCAGCTCACGGATGCATACTCGCCGCTCGCGAGAGGATCGTGACGAGAGCAACGCCGGGTCGTCTGAACGAACGAAACCGGATTCCTTGACTTTCCGAAATATGATCCGCGCCCCGCTTGAAATCCCCTTTGTTTGCCACTGTTCTCCCGATGTTGCCACGCCCAAAAGCTCTGGCCATCTATGGCGGTGGACGTAGGTGATCTTCCGGCGTACAAAACGAAGTGCGATGACATCGGGGTGCGCTCGTAGTTGTGTGCTCAGAATATGAATCGCCTCACCTCTTGGGTGACCCCACCACGATCCACGAACAGGCTCGCCGACGACGAGGCTCACTAAGCTTGGGAGCCGTGCGTCGGACAACATGAGCAGGCCATCGCGCTCCAGGCACGAGAGTACTCTTGAGATCGTCGGAGGTCGGCGCTCACTCATTGTTTTTCCGGCTGCTCCGTTGGACGACTTCCTTTGGAGACTGCTCCGTGGTCTCTGGAGTTCCTCCCCAAGCCCTGCCAACGATCGCTGGCTTGCGATGCTGCGCGAACCTCCCTCGCAAACTCTGGAAGGAAATGCCGAGCGGAGTCTGAATGGAGTGTCATCACTCGATTAGTTGGATATCCAACTCTCCCACAATCGCCCCAGCGAGTGAGACCTTATCCGGCGTAGATGCACCGAGGAGGCCCTTGCGGGCGAGGAAGCGCTTCGCCTGCGGTAACGAACTCACGCGGAGCACCACAGCACGGATGCGATCCTTGCCGTCGCGCACAAGTCGAATCGCCGGGCCCCGCCCGATAGGCCAAACTCCATCAGCCGACGGCTGAATCGGGTGTAGGTGTCGAGCCCATTGCCTTCGCGCTTGCTCAAACTCGGTCACTCCAATGACGATTTCCTTCACGCCGAGCAACCCCAGGGTCTTTTCACTCCTGGAGCGCAGCTCGGCGCGAAGCAGTTCTCTTCGCTCCTCGACATCCCACGAGTACTGACAGAGGAACATCATCGTGTCGGGGATGTTCAAGTCGCGCAAGTACACGTTCGTCCACAGCACGCCTTGTTCCCCGTTGGGTCGGATGCCGCTCATCGGCAGGGCTGGCCCGTGAGTTAGCGCGCGATCGTCCAAGATGCGAACGCTCGATTCGATGGTGTCGACCGGTTCAAAGGCGATGCCATAAAGTCGGGGCACCAGTGCATTC
>JAZFQE010000130.1:0-2108 GCA_036444955.1 Gemmatimonadales bacterium | reverse complement strand
GGTTCAGTGGCCACGTTCGCACTCAGAAAAGCTGATGCCTCGCCGTGTACCTCGCCGAACGTGGACTCCACGTCAGCCATCTCGGGAAACACCGAACCCGCGACGATCAGTCGACCTCCTCGTCTTGCATTCCCCGGCACGTCCCTCCCGTCGATATCGAGCTCGAGCTCAGCTCCCAGTTGGCTGAATGAGCCGGTGCCGTACAGCGACGGACCCAATGTCCCGATGAACCGCTGTGAGTTCGCAGCCAGGTCCGTGTTTGAGAACTTGTAAACAGGCCCGACGTCGAGGCTTGCTCGATCACCCAATTCAAATTCCAATGACGTACGTACCTTGACTTGCTCCTGCGCCACCTTGAAGAACGACGAAGGGGAAGCTAGGGTCGCGTTTCCGAAACCGTGGAATCGCAGGATTTCCAGACCCGAGTACTGCAGAAACGTACGCACATTGATTCCGTGCCCCACGCCTCTGAACCTGCTTGATAGCGACACCAGAGGTTTGAGGGGGTCAGTGGCAAACCCAGCATTAAAACCGTGGCGTGAGGAATAGGGCGGATTGCGAAATCCGTAGTTTTCTCGATAGCCCACACTGCCGAAATAGAGACCGAGATCGGGTGAGAACGTGATGAACGGAAGTGCGACGGTGATGCCGCCCCAGTCCAGCGCAAACTTGTGGGCTTGATCTCTCGCGGGAGGCCGCTCAAACGGCCG
The DNA here is from genome assembly GCA_036444955.1 of Gemmatimonadales bacterium. Classification (GTDB taxonomy): domain Bacteria; phylum Gemmatimonadota; class Gemmatimonadetes; order Gemmatimonadales; family GWC2-71-9; genus B16T1B5. The sequence continues at coordinate 1,398 of JAZFQE010000130.1, read as the reverse complement.
CCGGTCAATCCCCGCACCCCTACCAGTAACGAACTGATTGTTACCTCGTGAATCGTAAAAGCGAGTTCGACCTCCCCCCGCCTCCGAGGTGTTGATCAGCTCGTCATTCCCTCCCCCACCGATCACTCGAATAGTTATGCGCCCGTTTACTCCGGAGATGACGGCTCTGTCGTCTCCGCCTCTGAGATACAGCCTTATCTCTCTAGTCTCCCTCGGCAGGAAGACTCGCCGAAAATACGGTTCCCCGAGGCCGTCGTCCTCGGATTCGTTTCGCTGGTAGATGCGCACCTCCGTCTCGCCATCGACGTGGTGTATTATCTGTGCCACCTCGGCGGCGTCGGTCGCCTTGATCTCGACCCAGCGGCTGATCAGGCGGTAGTAGCGGTCCGCAATCTCCGGCAGGGCATCACGTCGCGACTTCAGTGCATCGGCGATTGACGTGCCACTCAGCTCATAATGGGCAGCCGGCATCCGGCGAACGGCATCGTCGATGACCTCGTCGGTGATCACACGCTGAACAGCGACTGCAATTGAATCCCAGGCGGACTTGGATAATTCGGCCAGCAGTTCGCGGTCTACTTCCCAGCCGTTGAATGTGAGTCCCATCAGACTCGGATAAGACGGGGAGAATCCGATCTGTTGACGTCGCATCAGCCTGGCCACACCCATAACTAGACCATCGAAGTCAATAAACGCCTGGTCTCTATCTTCTGGAATAGGCTGCCACAGACGGCAATCTCCGTGCGGAAAACTTGCCCAGCGCCACTGGCCTGCGTGCCGGTCCTTGTCGCCGACGAGCATGTCGAGCATGCGAACCTTGAGGAACGCGTGGGCGTCAACCCGGTCGCAGGGACTCTCTTCGAGCCGTTCGAAAAGCCGTTCCGACCCGCTGATGCGTCGCGAGCCCGCGAATCCAGGCGTATTGTCCGCGCCTTCGTCGGGGTGTAGCACCAACATTCCCAGCATCCCAGCAAAGGCTTGTCTGAATTCGCCCAGACGCGGGTCGTCCGGAATAACCATCAGAGTGTGTCTTGCGTGGAGCACGCCGGCGGCTTCCAGCAACGGATCCACCACCAATGCTGCCGAAGGATGCAAGGAACTGATCTGATCCTGAACTACTGTCGCCGCGAATGTACCCCTCAGATCAGGGATAAGCCGCTTGGCGGGGTCCTTGTCCACCGATCTGACGACGTACCTTCGGCCGTCATTGCCCCTGAAATGAAGCGAGGTTGTTTGTCCAGAACCCCCCGTCCGAAATGGGGTCAGGCCACCACCCACACTGTCCAGGTTGAGCACGGGCGCTTCGATGGGGACTGTCCAAAGTGCCCGATAATCGCCCCCGAAAAGAAACCGGCCAAAAGCACCGCGGTTATATCTCTCTCCCGCAGCCATCGTGTG
>JAZFQE010000129.1:0-5564 GCA_036444955.1 Gemmatimonadales bacterium | reverse complement strand
ATCTCACGGCCTTCCTCCGCCGACTCGCGAATCGCTTCGAGAAGCCTGAGGGCGGCGACCTGTGGCTCGAGTTTCGGCGCTGCAATCTCTCCTCTTACAGCTGCGACAAAACTCGCCCATTCAGCCCGATAGGATGCTGTGACCGGATTCTCATGCCGCAGCGCACCGCTGGGACTTACATCCACCGCAGCACCCTGCATCTCCTTGGACACTCTGAGCGGCGAGATAGAGGCCGCCCCTTCGGTTCCCAGTAGCTCGAACCAAAACTTCTCACTCAAACCCAAGTATCGCCACGTAACGTCAATAAAAATTGACATCCCGTTGTCGCAAGTAATTAGCGCGGTGCCCGCGTCTTCTATATCAGTTTCCTCGTCGTCCCAACAAAATGTGGCAGACACACGCTTGGGCTGCGGATTTTCAGCCAACCAAAGCCCGAGATCGAGCAGAGAGAGACCTAGATCGAGCATTACACCGCCGCCAGCCTGTTCCTTCTTCAACCGCCAGCCGAACGCTATACGGGAGGGTCGGAACAGATACCACCCTGCTCTAATGGCCCGCAATCTGCCCAGGTCTCCGCGTTGCAAGAAGCTCCGAACCACTTGAACATCTGACCGGTACCTGTTGTTCATTCCCACCATCAACACACGATCCGTCTTCTTCTGCTCGGCAATGAGTTTTTCAGTTCCTCGTAGCGACAGCGCCAGAGGCCTCTCACACAACACGTGCGCTCCGGCGGAAAGGGCGGCCTGTACGTGCACCTCATGAAGATGATTGGGAGTACATATCACGACGGCATCGGGCCTGCTGAACCGCAGGAGATCCTCAATGTCGTCGTACACATCCGCAATCCCGAATCTGTCAGCGAGAGCTTTTGCTTTTGACAGGTCGTTGTCACAGAGCCCGGTGATGCGCACTTCGTCGAAGCGGGATAGGACTGGTAGGTGGGCAATCTGGGCTATGCCGCCGGCCCCGATCACACCAACGCCGATCTCAGCGCTCATCGCTTATTGTCCCCGGCCGATACATGAATCCCCCTCTTAGCGAGGCAGTGTTGAGCTCGCTACTAACAGCAACACGGAGGTCCGTGTAGAAGTTCAGGTACCGTGTAAGCCGCACCTCACTGCCTGCGGATAGATTGAACCCCGCCGCAATCGTATCGAGAGCGTCTTCGACGAACGTTCCATCTATGCTTCGTCCCGATCCATTCCTGAAGTGCACGCCGAATCCGACGCCCGCATAGAAAGTTAGGGTGGTTCCCTCCGACAGGACGTACTGGAGGTCCAGATCACCCTCGAAGTTTGCCCAAGAGATCGAGCCGACATCAATCACAAAGTCGTTTGTGGGATCTATAACGATCCCACTCAACTGCTCCTCAAACCTCGTCACTTCATCGGCGTCCAGCTCGCCCTTGAAGTAAGAAGCTCCGAATATCAACCTGACACGTGGTGCAATCCGCCCGTAATCGACGCGAACGCCTCCAACGACTTCGGTTGTCACCCGATCAGACGTAACAACCCCCAGCTCAACCCCTAACCCGCTGAACCGCAGTCCCTCGTAGCTAAACTGACTCAACACGCCCTGACCCCGCAGCGCAGACGGCAGGCAAAGCACCAACAGCAAAGACCTAGTTACGCCTTTCAATTCTCGTCCCCGGAAAATAGTGGGCCAGGATCTGCCTATACCTCTGACCAGCTCGCGAGCGTCCGACAGCTCCCCACTGGCACATTCCCACTCCGTGGCCCCACCCACCCCCTGACGCCACGAAGGTCGTTCGCCCACCTTCGGTGGTGGTTGAAAACCGGACAGCGGTGCTGGCCAGCATTCTCCCTCCGGGCGTGCGCAGCACCGCACGAATATTAGGACCAGCAACCGGGATCTCACCGCCAGTAACCCCCACTCTAAGCTCCACTACGCGGCCGGATCGCCCCGTTCTGTAGGCTCTCAAGGAGCGCACCCTTCTTACCTCATCCGGATCAATTCCAAGTACGGAGGGCAGAGTTCGTGCTAGGATTTCCTGCAATTCAGCCTGGCTCCAACGCACGGTCCAGCGGAAGTTGGGAGATATGTCACAGTAATAGCCGCCACCGTTCCTGTCCGACACTGACCGCAGATAGGGAGGTTCGGTTAGTGACTGAAACACCTCAGTCGGCCAGGCTGTGGCTCCACCGCACGTGGAATGAAAAAAGACATCTATCAGTTCGCCGGCGTACGTGATGACCTCACCCTCCGTCCGCTGCACCGCGGCGTCGGCCGCTGAGTTTTCCGCACTCATCCCACCGTAGGCTTGGTCGGCAACGGAGGCCATGACATCGAAGCCGCGGGAGGCAAACTTGCCACGATTGCGCAAAGCATAGGTGCGAGAAGCCACCGCCTGAGCTTTGAGGGCTTCCATATCATCACGCCCCCGGTTGCCCAGCTCGGTGGCCACGACGCCTCGGAGGTAACTCTCCACGTCGACGGTGTTGACAACCGTAAGCGAGCCGTCGTTAGCTCGTATCTGGACCATTCCTCTGTACCGTCTGCCGTCGGCACCAACCGTACGCTGTCCACTCCGCCCGCGGAACGTCAGTACCTCGTATACCCCGGCTCCCGGCCCGCCCGTCACCCTGATCCTGTCTCCCTGCGCCACGACCCTCACGTCGGCCCCGTCGTTTGTCCGAAACGCAACTCGGCCATCGCGTTTCGCTTCGACTCCACCCTCGCCCTCGATGACCACCGCGGTTGCGTTGATACTCAGTCCGACTCTCAGCCCAGGCTCCGCCCCCAGGCGAGACCTTCGCGCCGGGCGGGCGCAAGAGGCAACTGATACCGCCGCGGCGCTAAGAACGAGTAGCGACTGCCAGCGCATCCGCTAGTCTCTCGACCGTGTCAGCTACCAAGCGCTCCGAATGAGCAATGGAAATGAAACCCGCCTCGAAAGGCGATGGAGCCAGCAAGATCCCACGATCAATCGCCGCTCGATGGAACCTTGCAAAGAGCTGTCCGTCTCCCCGCTTCGCATCTTCAAAATTTGTTGCCGGGTGATTGGCGAAATGAATTCCCCACATTCCACCTTCGTGATCAGCTACCAGCGGAACTTCGAGCGACTCGGCTGCGGCTGCAAGACCGTCGGTCAAAATTCGAGAACGCTTTCCCAATTCTTTAAATACCGATCCGTCGACGAGCTCCCGCAGCACAGTCAATCCCGCCTTCATAGCGAGAGGGTTGCCGGACAGGGTTCCGGCCTGGTAAACGGGACCCGAGGGAGCCACCATATCCATCAGATCTCTGCGGCCGCCGTATGCTCCGACCGGAAACCCGCCGCCGATCACCTTTCCAAGCGTAGTGAGATCGGGTCGAATTCCAAACTTTCCCTGAGCACCGCCAAGAGCGACGCGAAAGCCGGTCATTACCTCGTCGAATATGAGAATGGTGTCGTATTCCGTGGTCAGCTCTCTCAGTGCGGGCAAGAATTCCTGTGACGGACGGATGAATCCGGAATTGCCGACGATCGGCTCGACGATAACGCAGGCGATCTCGTCTCCCCTCTTTCGAAAGGTTTCGTGAAGCCCGGCGACGTCATTGTACGGGAGGGTAAGTGTTAGACCAGCCACCTTCTCGGGAACTCCGGGGCTGGCGGGCAGGGAAAGAGTCGCAACCCCGCTTCCGGCCGCCACCAAGAATGAATCCGAGTGGCCGTGATAACATCCCTCGAACTTTACTAACAGGTCGCGTCCTGTAGCACCACGTGCGAGTCGGACCGCTGCCATCGTGGCCTCGGTCCCGCTATTCACAAACCGGATCATGTCAATCGAAGGCATCAGTTCGCAGATGAGTTCGGCTATCTCTACCTCCGCGGGGCACGTCATACCATACGTCGTCCCCTGTTTGACTGCCTCACTCAGGCAGTTAACGATGGGCTCGGCGTTATGCCCAAGAATGACGGCTCCCCACGACATCACATAGTCGACAAATTCCCGCCCGTCGACATCGATCAACATGGGTCCTGCGCCCTTCGAGATGATTAGGGGGTCTGCACCAACCGACTTGAAAGCCCTTACGGGAGAGTTGACTCCACCCGGAAGAACATGCACGGCCCGCGAAATGTAGTCGTCGGTTCGACTCACCTCAGAGCGACCGCACTGAAGTCATAATCTCTCTTACTCTTGAGAACACGCCGATTTTCATCCCGATTGTTCCACGGTTGCAGGCAACTAGGTATCACCGTGTGAAAATATAACCCGGACACCGAGGGCATAGACTCCGCCCGGCAGACGAAAAAGGCGGCTGTGCGCCGCCTCGCCCTGTGGCATGAGACTCTCTAGTTGAGAAAACTTTCCAGGGATTTCGCTCGAGTCACGTGTCGCAGGCGCGCGAGCGCTTTTTCCTTGATCTGCCTAACCCGCTCGCGCGTTATACCCATCAAGCTCCCGATCTCTTCGAGCGTCATCGGTTCTTGATTCTCCAGGCCGAAATAGAGCTTGAGTATTCTGGCTTCACGATCCTTGAGAGAGTGGAGAACTTCACCGATCGACTCGGTGAGGGCGTGTTCAAACGTTTCGTCGTCGGGTCCAGGCTTCTGCGTGTCGGGAAGATAGTCGAGCAGCTTGTTGTCTTCACCGGGTGTGAGCGGTGCGTCCAGGGAAAGGTGGGCTTGAGAGATGGACATCGTCTTCGCCACTTCCTCTTCTGTTATGTCCATTCCCTCGGCAATCTCCCGAACGGTGGGCTCGCGCCCCAGCTCTTGCAACAGAGCAGAGGAACGCCTCCCGATGCGATGAAGGGTACCAGCTCTGTTGAGCGGTACGCGCACGATGCGGCTCTGTTCGGCAAGCGCTTGCAAAATCGCCTGCCTAATCCACCACACGGCGTATGAGATGAACTTGATTCCCTTCGTTTCATCGAATTTGTGGGCAGCGCGAATCAATCCCAGATTACCCTCGTTGATGAGATCCGCGAGACTAACTCCCTGGTTCTGATATTTCTTAGCTACTGACACAACGAAACGAAGGTTGCTGCGGACCAGTTTGTCGAGGGCAGGCTCACTACCCTTCCTGATCTGTACTGCCAGCGTCACTTCATCTTCCCGAGTAATCAGCGGATAGCGGCTGATTTCACGGAGATATTGGTCGAGGGAACCCTCCTCCTTCGCGATCTTCTTAGCTGTGGTCGGGCTCACCTGGAGATCCTTCTCCTCAGCCGAGCGAGACGCAGGTGGGCTGTCTTCCTACCGTGCTGCGTGTTGAGTATTGGATCCGCAGATGAGTTCAATGTCTACCGTGGATCGATTCACGGTCGAGAACAAAACCTGGGGACTCTGCGTGAGCAACGCCGTCATTGGCGTCGGTATCCAAAAGAAGAACTTGTTGAGGCGTGGAAAAAGTTGGGAGGGACACTGCGGCCGCAGGTTGAGTTTGACCTCTCATGCGACATCCTCGATGGTGCGCCACAAGTGCATTCTAGTCACTCCTTCGCAGCGGCGCAACTGTTACGGACCACCCTTTGCACGCGGCCCAAGCCCGGAGCGCCGCGGCAAGTTCGTTAGTTGAGCAATCGTGCTCGAGCGTAGCAGCAGCGCAAGACGT
>JAZFQE010000128.1:0-5018 GCA_036444955.1 Gemmatimonadales bacterium | reverse complement strand
ATTGACATCTCAGTTCCCATCTTTGGGGCAGTTATATCATCGTTTGATGCGTTCACCGTCATCCTCGTAGCGAAATATCCATGTTGCAAATCGCGAAGGAGAAATTTGGTCGCCCGGCTCCATTGCGATCCACTCCCTATTGCTGCCCGAGCCGTGCCTGCCTTGGCACCTCGTTTTTGCCTGCTGGACAACGCGCGCCGCCCTTGCAATCCACGTCGCACAGTTGTCTTCGCGGAGGTCCACCCAACCCCGCGGCACCACAGCCTCAAAGTTACCGTCTCTTGGCGGCACCATAACCGTCGCGGCTCGATAAATCTTTTCCCCCGGGACGATGATCGGAAGACCAACCGAGATTATGTTCGACCTGATGTCCTCCGATTCAGTGATCAAGCTCGTTGCCTCTCGCGAAAGGGCATCAGCGTCGCTCGCGGCGAGTTCCTTCACCGACTCTCTCAACAGCGACCAGATATATCCTTCATACAGCAGCTTCGTTAGCCTGGGCGGGCCCAGCATTTCGAACCCAATCGAACGGACGCCGTGCTCGGTCTCCAACGACTTGAGTCTCTCGATCGCCTCCTGGCGCAGTATCCCGGCTCGGTACGTGGGGCCCGCCGTGGCTGAGTCGATCGCCGCGACCATGTCCTTGCCCGTGGGGTGGCCCAGTAGCTCCATCACCACATATTCAGCGACCTCCTCCGGAGTTATCAGCTCCATGGAACCGAGAGTGGTCACCGTTTCGAACTCTTCACGCGCAAATATCCCGTTCTCACCCATGCTAGCATAGACTGATTCGACCGGTCCACCCGTGTCTCTCCACCCTTTAGCGTCAGGTTCAAACGCGTCGCTCACCGAGAGCGGTTCAGCACAGTCGAACCGCGTGATCGGTTTCCCCCCCTTCATGATCGGTCCGTAGTCAATCTCGCGCCATCCGATTGTGGCGGTTGGCTTGATTTCTTTGGTTGCCGGCGCTCCAGGTGTGCGTCCCATCAGGAACAAGAGTAGCGAGTGCGCTCCCGCGACAGCGGATTTTGTGAGCAACGCGCGAGAGGGCCGTTCCTCCGAGTGCGTATACGGCACATTCAAGCCCATTCCACCGGTCCCGCTCGTGCCGATCTTCACATAGGCCTTGGTACCCAGCCGACGCATCGTCTCCAACACGATTTGGATGTGCCGGATCAACGGGGGTATTGTGAGTGTCAGTATATGTCGCTCGACAGCCTCTTCGGTCACTTCCCCTTTCCCCGAAGCATCGAGTAGACCTCGAGCGCTTTCGAAGACGTTCTGATATGCAAGTGCCGTCGCCGTGTTAATCCCGTCAACCACGGCAGTCGGGCGATATTTGTCAAAGATCTGATAGAGGAAACTCCGCCGCAACAGCTCGTCGTCCAAGTCACTGACCAGGTCGTTGATGACGGCCCGTCGGTGCTGCTTGCTCGCGAGCATCTCCGCTCTGGTCAGCCGGGCGACCTTCTCCGGTAGGAACACATTGCCCCACTCAGCGACGATCTCCGTAGAGCCTGAAATCTCGGCCAACTCCGCCTTTGCGCGGCGCAGTTCATCCTCGGTGAGGGCCACCAGCACAATGCGGCTTGGCTTGTAGTCCAGCAGCCGCCGAGCAACAGCCATTCCGACCAAGCCGCTCCCGCCGAGTATCAGTACCGTGTGATCACGTATCTCCATAACCGTTCAAACTCTCTCGATCAATTGACTGCGCTGATCGCCTCTATCTCTCCTGCAGTCAAGCGACGCCACTTGCCAACCGGTAACCGGCCGAGACGCACCGGTCCGTGGCTCAGCCGGATCAACTTGGCAACCTTCAACTTCCACGCGCCGCACAGCCGGCGCACGATGCGGTATCGGCCCTCCGCCAACACGAGCGTGATTTCAGTCGAGGCGGCGGCGGCTCGGATCGAATGACGCAAGATCTTCACGTCCCTTTCATCGATCCGCGTGGGCCTCGCTATCAACCTCTTAATTTCGTTTGTACTACGTCCTTGCACTAGCACCTGATAGGTACGCTCGACTTCGTATCTGGGGTGCATAAGCCGGTTGGCAGCCGCTCCATCGGTGGTGAACAGCAGTAAGCCCGACGTATTGATATCAAGCCTCCCCACGTATGTCAGTCCTGGGACTTCAGGGACTAGCTCGAACACGGTGGGCCTGCCGTGGGGATCTTTTCTGGTGACCACGTAGCCGACCGGCTTGTTGAGCGCTAGCCAAGTCGCCACCGGACGTCTGATCCGCTTCCTCCCAACCAGGATCACATCCTTATCGGGGTCGACACTCATTCCCAGCTCGGCCACGCTACCGTTGACCGTAACGCGGCCGGCTCGGATGAGATCCTCCGCCGATCGGCGAGACGCAACTCCGGCGCGCGCTAGAGCACGCTGGAGACGCATTCGCATTACCTTTCGAGAGTTTCCGGGGAAGCTGAAAGAGCGACCGACAACTCGTCAAGCCGCGGTAGCTCGCTGATGTCCTTCAGGCCCAGAAGCTCGAGGAATGCCTGCGTAGTGCCATATAGTATCGGCCGGCCCAGACCTTCACCCCTTCCCGCCGGCGCGATCAAGCCGCGGTCCTGCAAGGACCTGATCACTCCCTCGGCAACAACGCCTCTTATTTCCTCGATCTCAGAGCGTTCGACCGGCTGCCGGTAAGCGATTATCGCCAACGTCTCCATCGCCGCAGCTGAGAGCTTACGGGGACGTGTTACGAGCTGAGCGTCAAGAATAGCGTCGGCAAACTCGCGCAGCGTGAGAATTTGGTATCCCTCAGCAACCTCCACGAGCTCGATGCCGTGGTCGAAATTCCCGTAGTGCTCGCGCAATTCCAAAAGTGAATCCTCAATGTCCTTTAGGCTCGCATCTCTGTCCAACCGCTCCAGGTCGGATATAGTGATCGGCGCAGATGCCGAAAACAGCGCTGCTTCAACCAGCTTTGTCAGCTTCTTCATTCTCAATTGTGAACGTGTTGAAGATCTTGCGCTGCGCCAGCCTGACGACCCCGAGCCGGGCCATCTCAAGCAGTGCGAGAAAAGCTGAGAGTACGTCCGGCACAGACGGGTTTTCTCCAACTATCGCTTTGAAGGTCAGGCTCGAGCGGTGTTTAATCAACTCCTCGATGCGCTCTCTTGCTCCCTCGACATCGAGCGGCCGTACCAGCACGCGGTGCATGATCGGCTGCGGGATCGAAGCGACAACCTCTTCCACGGTGCGGAGCAAGTCCTCGACATCAACGACGATCGGACGCGGACTGGGCTCAGGTTCAGGCGGAAGCCATCCCCTGACAAACTGGGCAGAACGGTACTCGGCTTGCTCCACGAACCGCCGAGCAATCTCTTTGATCTGTTCGTATTCCAGCAGGCGTCGGACGAGCTCCGCTCGCGGATCTTCCCAAGTATCGTCGCCAATCGGTCGCGGAAGGAGCATCTGTATCTTGATGCGCAGCAACAGCGCGGCCATTTCCAGGTAGTCAGCCGCCTGATTCAGCCCCAAGCGCTCGATGGCTTTCAAGAACTGACTCGCGATCTTGGCAATCGGGATATCCGTTATCTCGACCTCCTGCAGCCGAACGAGATGCAGCAGGAGATCCAGCGGTCCGGAGAAATCCTCCAGCTCGACTACAAAAGCATCTTCCGAGTCGTCAAAGCGTGGCTCAGTCATTCTCCTACATGAAGAACGGTCGCAGGGCAAACGGTCTCGCCACCGCCAAACCAGCCTCTAGCAGCAAGAACGCCGGTGCGAGTAGCAACCGGAATACCCGAGGAAATACGAATAGCAGTCCCAATAAAATCAGAAAGCCGAAACGCGACAGCTCGCGATACTTGGCGCCGAGGTGTGGCGGGAGGAGGTGGTAGAAGAGATGCGATCCATCGAGTGGCGGAATGGGAATGAGGTTGAAAAATGCCAGCAACAGGTTGAGCCAGATACCCCAAGTCATCATGCGTTGCAGCACTGCCAATCCATCGACAGCGTTCGGTAGCGCCTGGCCAACCATACCGATCACCACCGTCAGGATGACAAAGGCAATGAAGAGCACGAAGTTGGTGACAATTCCCGCTGACGACACGATAAGGTCGCCCCTCCTGTACCGGCGATAATTGCGTGGGTTGACCGGCACGGGCTTGGCCCCGCCAAACAGAAACTGGCCGCCGGAACCGTACCAAATCATCATCGGCATCAAGATGGTTAGCCACGGATCAATGTGTTTGAGAGGGTTGAATGTGAGGCGACCAAGCAAGTATGCCGTGTCATCTCCCTGCCGCAGCGCGGCATAGCCGTGGGCGACCTCGTGCGCCACCATTGAGAACAGCAGCACCGGAACAACGAGCAAGAATTCTTGCATTACAGGGGAGTTCTCATCGGCGGTCGCGCCGAAAGGTAACGACACCCCAATACCTTGACCAGACACGACTTGCGGCATAGGTTTCGCGCCTGATTTTGGCCGAATTGACCGGCTCCCAATGCGAATACAGGAGAAGAGTTGCCGAACCTACAGTCAGCTAAAAAGAGGATGCGCCAGGCTGCGAGCAGAACCAAGCGGAACCGCTACCAGCGGGGGAGCCTTCGTACCGCTATCAAGAAGGTGCGCGACGCACAGAGCGCGGGCGAAGCCAGCGCTGCTTACGCTTATGCGGAAAAGCTGCTGGACAGAGCGGCGCGTAAAAATCTCATTCATCGTAGCAAGGCCGCGCGCCACAAGACCCGTCTGCGGGCGCTGCTCGAGTCAAAGTTCCAATAGTCAGAGCGAAGCCAGCTCCGCTCCACAACTCTCGCAATACCACTCCGTGGCTAGGTTCATCGTGCCGCAGTCAGCGCACTTGAGCGGCCTGTCCGCAGTAGACTCGAAGGGTACGGAGATACTGGCAGAGGGCCTGTCTGGTAGCGCTGGTTCCTCTTCGTGGCCTTCTTCGTGAGGTTCTTCGGTCGCTGGTTCTAGATCCTGCGATAGCAAGTCAGTCGCGCTGATCCGAATCTCGGCCGGCTCCTCGGCCGCTTCTTCAATCGGCTCCTGATCTT
>JAZFQE010000127.1:0-7598 GCA_036444955.1 Gemmatimonadales bacterium | reverse complement strand
ACGACAAGTACTCCGGTCTTCCAGTTCTCTCCCTCGCATTGGTCCTGGTGGGGTGCGGAACTTCCACTCCTCCGGGAACCGTCTCCCGCTCATCGGACAATGCGGGAGCGCACATCATCCAAAACTCTGACCCTATATGGGACGATCGATCGGCCTGGACTGTTCACACCGCACCTCGGCTCGAGATCGGAGCGACCGGGGGAGGTGGAGGGGTAGGGGGAGACGAACACTACCAGTTTCACCAAGTGGTGGATGCCGTCCTACTAGACGGGGGAACGATCGCGGTTGCCGACAATGGATCCAAACAGCTCAGGTTCTTCGGACCCGACCAGAAATACGTCAGGTCAGTGGGCGGTGCTGGAAGCGGACCCGGAGAATTCACAAGAATTAGCTGGTTCGACAGATATCACCACGACTCGCTCATTGTCTTTGATGAACGGACTCAGCAATTCTCCGTTTTCGGCTCTGACGGGGAGTTCGCCCGAACAAATGCACTCCGCTCAGAGGCCGGCAACCTTTCAGTCGCGTACCTTCAAGGGACGACCCGCCGGGGATATTTGATAACGGTCGAGATGGCACCTGAATTCCCGATTCCGCTTGGGATAGTCAGACTAAATCAACGGATCGTGCTCTACAATCCTGACGGCGAGCGCGAAGCTTACATTGGTGAGTTCCGCGGGCCCGAAATCTTCATGATGGGCGGTGCACGAGGAGCGGCCGCACCAACCCTGGGACCGGTGCCGTTTGCCCGCATGACGTTCTATGGCGCGCACGGCCAACGATTCTACGCCGGATCCAACGACACGTTCGAAATACGTGTCTACGATCTGTCCGGGAACGTTCAGCAAATAGTACGGAAGCAGCACTCACCAAGACACGTGAGCCGACACCATGTCGAGCTCTATAGGGAGAGCAGCGGTGCGCAACTGCGAGCAGGTTCGCTCCACAGCCCACTACCAGAAACTTTCCCGGCTTACGGTGGCTTCGACGTGGATGAACTCGGCAACCTCTGGGTAGTGGAATACCCGATTCCCGGAGAGCAGGGCGGCACCAGATTCGTCTTCGATCCAGACGGCCGCTATTGGGGAACCGTGGCTATCCCCGACGGTTTAAGGATTCTGGAGATCGGAGACGATTACATGCTGGGAATTCACCAAGATGAATTTGACGTCGAGTACATACGCGTCCATCGAATAGACAAACCAAGGCCCCCGCATGGTTAACTCCAGCAGTAATCGAGCTCAGGAGAAGGCGTTGATGCCGGTTATCTCCTGGCCCAGCACCAGAGTGTGAATGTCATGTGTGCCCTCGTACGTGTAGACGCTCTCCAAGTTCGCCATGTGTCTCATGGACTGGTATTCAGCGAGGATACCGCTGGCGCCCAAGAGCCGGCGTGCCTCGCGCGCAACTTCAGTAGCTATGTTCACGTTGTTGCGTTTAGCCAGGGATACCTGCTGAGCCGTCATTGTCCCGTTGTCCTTCAGTCGCCCCAGCTGTAGGGCAAGGAGCTGGGCCTTGGTGATCTCGGTGAGCATATCGGCAAGCCGGGCCTGCTGAAGTTGGAAGCCACCGATCGGGCGGTCGAACATCACGCGGGTCTGTGAGTAGTTAACAGCTTCTTCGTAGCATGCCATAGCCGCGCCGACAGCTCCCCAAGCGATACCGTATCTGGCCTGAGTCAGGCACATCAGCGGACTCTTCAGACCGTTACTGTCCGGCAGCAGCGCTTCATCGCCCAGCTCTACCTTCTCCAGTACGAGCTCGCTGGTGTCACTTGCGCGCAGAGAGATCTTCCCCTTTTGGTCTTTCGCCGAAAAGCCTTGCGCCGTCGTAGGTACGATGAACCCGCGGATAGACTCATGATCATCGAGATCGCCGATCTTGGCCCAAATGATCGCCACGTTCGCTGTGGAGCCGTTGGTAATCCACATCTTCGCTCCGTTCAACACCCATCCATTCGACGTCTTCTTCGCTGTAGTGATCAGCCCCGCTGGATTCGACCCGTAGTCGGATTCAGTTAGACCGAAGCAACCGATTGCCTCGCCACTCGCAAGTTTCGGCAACCATTCCTTGCGCTGGTCGTCATTCCCAAAAGTGAAGATCGGGTACATAACGAGAGCGCCCTGCACCGAAGCAAACGACCTTATCCCACTGTCACCCCGCTCGAGCTCCTGCATGATCAACCCATACGCTACGTTGTTAAGACCAGCGCAGCCGTATTCCTCCGGCAAATTAGCACCGAAAAATCCGAGCTCTGCCATCTGCGGCACGAGCTGCGTTGGAAAGCGGCCCGCCACGTAGTGCTCCCCGATGATCGGCATAACTTCGTCGTCTACCCACTTACGGACGGTGCCCCGCACCGCCCGTTCCTCTTCGGAGAGCAGCGAATCCAAGTCGTAGAAATCGACGCCCTCAAACGTCATTTCATCTCCTCGCTCCAATCATAGCAGTCCTGCTTGCCCACTCGCCTCCACATCTCTGGCTGCAGCCGGCGATATGCCAAGTTCCCGGGCCTTCTGCCGAAACTCCTCGCCGTGATCGACCGGCATTCCACTCTCAGCCTGCCACTGGTGCACCATCTCGTGAAGCAACGTGTGTCGGACCTCTTCCCAGCCGTCACCGTCAAGGTGTTTCCTGCTCACGGTGATTTCCGCAACTTCCACTTCCGGAAAGCCGAGTGTGATCTCTCCGAGTTTGGTTTCCATGCGGTGTGAGATCCGAATCGGTACCGGCTGCAACCCGCCCGCAAAATGTAGCTGATTGAGCTGATGGTGTAGCTTCCGCAGCCGTGTGATGTCGGCCCGGTCGGTGGGGCGCGATCGGCGTACACGGGGCCGTACCTTCCGCGGCGGTACAAACTCGTGCACCGGGAACGCGAGCAACCGGTTTTCCGCATCACTAACCGCCGTACGGCTAGCACCGGGTCGCACAAACGTCACTATCGCCTTGAGCACGCGGTCCGGTGCGTACGCGAAACCCCGGTGAACGCGCACGACTCCCCGCTGTGCGGTGCTGACAAATACGCTCTGATTTTCGTGAATTTCTAGATCGACCGCTTCTCCGAGCCCCGCCTCGCGCATCCGCCGGGCGAGGAGAATTCGGTCAGCCAGCGCTGCTTGTAACGCGGACCGGTCGTGCCGGCCGCCGCTTGGCAAACGCATAAACGTCCGCACGGCGGAACATCTGCGTTGGCTGATTCCAACGATATTCCTCCGCGTGAATGCCCTGCTCATCGAAGCTGATTCGGAAGAAGACCGGGGGCTTGCCAGCCCTGGACCTGGTGGACAATGTGCCGGCGCACACCACCACCACACCGTCTAGCTCGTCAATTCGCCCGTCGTGGTCGTGCCCGCACAGCACCAGATCCGCACCCGATTCAACAATCCTCCGCTGGGCCTGCTTCCAACGCGCCAGGCCCATCCTCTCCGATACGTCACCGCGCAGCACATTGTGATGCAGCACTAGAACTCTCGTCTTGATTTCATCGGCGCGATCGAAGACCTGCTTGACGCGCCTTATCTCGTTCTTGGGTAGGTGTCCTTTCACGGCTATGTCACGCAGTCGAGGCGTTAGCGATCCCCACGCGACCCCGTGCGCCGTCAGAGCTCCTGTGATCACCGCCTCAGGCGACTCGAGTGTCGGAGTGAGATCCGAGCCAAAATACTCAACGTATTTGGAATGCTTCACCGAACCGCCGAACGGAATGAACGGACGCCACCACCACTGCACATCGTGGTTGCCGGGAACAAGGTACACCGGCGCCGTGCGCTCCATCGCTCGCACAAACCCCCTTGCGCACTGAAACTCCCCGTGCCGCGCACGCTGCGTGACATCGCCGGCGATCACGATCAGACGGGGTTCCAGATCCGGGATGAGAGCTTCCAGTGCTTCGATCTGGGACATATCCGCCATCCCGCCGAAGTGCGGATCCGAGAGATGTATCAAGCTGAAACCGAGGTCCATGCCAATAGTTATTGAAGCAGTTGACGAGCGACGCGCTTAATCACCATGTAGCTAAGTACGTACCACACACCTATAGCAATAGCTCCGACAGTCCGCGCAGTCAAATTATCGGGCATCCTGACCCAGACGTAAAGAGCCATTACAACGGTCGACAGCCCCCCTATCAGCCTCCCCAATCGGCGGGCTTGCAGTTCCAGCTGGCGGATGCATTCGGAGCAGAGAACCCCCAGAGGCAGCTCCACGGCCCGGTGGCAACGGGGGCATTCGCGCTCACCCCAGCCGCCGACAAACGGCGTCGGCGAACTCGTCCGTCGAAGCATTGCCATGCAGGTCAGCCGTTCGCACTTGGTCCTCGCAGATCGTCAGCCGAAGGGCCTCCCTCACCTTGTCTGCCTTGTTCCGGTCACCCGTATGATCGAGCATCAAACAGGCGGCCAAGATCATAGCCGCAGGATTGGCTATTCCCTTGCCTGCAATATCGGGAGCAGATCCGTGCACCGCTTCGAACAACGCGGCGTCCGCTCCTATGTTGGCACCGGGCGCCAGTCCCAAGCCCCCAACCAGACCGGCTATCTCCTCACTCAGTATGTCTCCGAACATGTTGGTCGTGACTATCACATCAAAGTCACCCGGTTCGAGCACCAGCCGCATGGCGCAGGTGTCGATGATGATATCGTCCGCCTCCACCCTACCCTCGTACTCGCGTGCCACTTCGCGGCAAACATCCAGAAACAACCCGCTTACCGCTTTGAGAATGTTGGCCTTGTGGCAGATCGTGACCCTCTCACGGCCGTTGGCAAGCGCGTACTCAAAGGCAAAGCGCGCTACCCGCTCACACCCCTCCCTGGTGACAACCGCAATAGACTGGGCTACCGACCGCGGATCTCCCCCAACCGGGATAACCGCCTCGAACCCAACATACAACCCTTCGGTGTTTTCGCGGATGAGCACGATGTCCACATCCTCGTAGCGACCGCCGGGAACAATCGTCTTGGCGGGTCGCACGTTGGCGTACAGGTCAAACGCTTTGCGGAGGGCAACGTTCACCGAGCGGAAGCCTGTCCCTACAGGAGTGGTAAGCGGCCCCTTTAAGGCTAGACGGGTTTTTCGGAAGCTTTCCACCGTGGCATCCGGCAACGGTGTCCCCACACTCTCCAGCGCCCCCACACCCGCAGTTTGTTCGTCCCACTCGAAGCCGGCTCCCACGGCGTCGAGGACCCTGAGGGTGGCAGAGCTGATCTCAGGACCTATGCCGTCGCCCCTGATGAGCGTTGCGGCCCTCAAGGCAGGCCCGGCGCGAGCGTCTTCAGCGCGGCCCAAAGCGCGCTCCACGGTTCATCGCCGGTACCCTCGGCCTGGTTGCGCCAGCGCACCCGGCCCAAGCGAATGTCCACCAGCACCAAGGTGAGCACGGCCTTTCCCACACCCTGCTCGTCGGGTGCGAATACCAAGCTTGCCGGAACGAGGGCCAGCCTTCCACCCGCCACGCCACTCAGGTTTCTCATCTGGCTGAACAAGGGGTCCGGCAGCTTGTTTAGCGAGGGTGACCGCAGGACAGCCGTTGCCATCCGATCCGGATCGGTCAGCATGCCGGGCGCTCGCCGCGCGGCCATGCGCAGGGCGTCGGGCTCTATCCACTGTATCTCCGGTGATCGCTCGGTAAGTGCCGCCACTATCACGCTGTCTGCCCGATCCAGTGCCGCGCGCCGCGGCCTAAGTGACTCACTCCACCCAAGTGTTTCGTCACCTGTGAGAAGGGTGAGTGGATAAATGCCGACCTGCTGACCCAGCATCGCCGGCAAGGGGAGCGGCAACCCGCTGGGGTTAACAGAGGTGGCCGGCCCAGATCCTCCGCAGCCGGCCACCAATGCGACAGTTACCAGTGTTGGAAGGTACCTCAGGAATCTGTCCACTTCGGCGGCCTTTTTTCTACAAAGGCAGTTCCTGAGCAGATATTTCCTCGCCGGTAAGGATCCATTCCACCGCCTTTCGCCGCGTATTGATCGAATAAACTGGGAACTTGCCTTGGAGCAGCGTCCATTGCAAGGAGGTGAGCGACTAGGAGAGAGCCATCCCTCCGTCAATCACAATGACCTGTCCCGTGATATGCCTGGCTTCCTCCGAGCAGAGGAACACTACTACGCGGGAGACGTCCTCAGGTTCGGCAATCCGCCCGAGCACCGAGCTCTTCTCGGCTTTCTCCAGCACTTCATCTGGTAGTGATTCGATGAGCTCTGTCTTGATGAAACCCGGCGCCACCGCGTTCACATTAACGTTGGAGGGACCTAGCTCGACAGCCGCCGATTTAGTAAGCCCCACGATTGCTGCTTTGCTGGCGGCGTAATTGGACACGCCGAAACCCGGCTGATGCGACTGGTGCGATGAGATGTTGACTATCTTGCCGAACCGTTGCGACCTAAAGCGCTGAGCCACGGCCTGGATACAGTTGAAGGTCCCTGTAACGTTCGTCTCGATCACCTCACGCCACGATTCCTGCGACAGTCTCCATAGGGCTCCGTCTCTCGCTATCCCGGCGTTGTTGACGAGAAAGTGCAGGCCGTTCAGCTCGCGTTCCGCGGCTTCAATGAAGCTGGCAACTTCAGCTGAATCCCGCACATCGCATTCCGAACACAGGACTCTAACCCCGAACGAGCGCAGCTCGGTCTCCGTGAGAAGCGCCTGGGCTGCTATATCTCGCCCCTCCAGTTGCACGTAGTTGAAGGCAACATTAACCCTTCTACGCGCAAACTCCCGCGCAATCGCGCGCCCCAAGCCCGTTGCACCGCCCGTTACCACCGCAACCTTGGCGTCCATCCTCGGATCTATCTCACGCTCTTCCTCAGGTTGCTCGGCGAGCATGGAACCGGAGTCCCGGCCTCGACGCGGCTCAAACGCTGATTCGCCAGGAACTGAAAATGGAATGTCAGGCCACTCCGCTTAAGGAACGTCTCGAACGTATCTCTCGGATGGGCGCACGGCAACTGAAGGAGACGATTTTACTGGTCGAGCTCCATGCCCCACCGGGACAAGCTCACAGGCAATCCGCCGTACTCGAGTACGGCGCTGTGGAATGCGCTGAGAGAGTAGTCTGATCCGCTGGCACGCCTGAAAGCCTCGCGCAGTGACCTGAATTCCCGTCGCCCTACAGCGTAACAGATCTGGTAGGCCGGGTAGGCGCAGTAGCGGCGCACCTCTGCTTCAGCATTGGGCCGCTCCAAGTAGGCTTTGTCCACTAGCAGATCCACCGCCTCCTCGAAGGTCATTCCCCGCGTGTGTAGCCCGACATCCAATATGACCCGAACGGCGCGCCAAAGCAGATGTACCTTCTGGAACAGTTTCTCTTCGAGCGAGCGATAGAATCCCTCTTCACCCATCATGACTTCGCAGTACAGCGCCCATCCCTCCACCGCCACCGGTGATGAGATAATCCTTCGTACGTCCCGCTGCTGGTCTTGCGCGGTCAGGATTTGGAGATGATGCCCGGGATACCCCTCGTGTAAAGCAGTCGTCGGGAGCCCGTAGTAACAGTGGTACCTCAATAACCCATTTGAATCCTCAGAAGAACCCTCACTGTCCGGGGTCGTAACGTAGAAAATCCCAGTGCGATCACGTGAATACGCGCCCGGCGATTGATA
>JAZFQE010000126.1:0-6372 GCA_036444955.1 Gemmatimonadales bacterium | reverse complement strand
CCCTTGGCTGAGTCGCATTGGGGATGATGCTTGCTCGGCGCGTAGGTGGCAAAGGATTAGGAAAGGAAGACTAGATGGCGTCCTACGATATAGGAGTTATCCCTGGCGACGGCATCGGACCCGAGGTGACGCGGGAAGGACTCAAAGTGCTGGAGGCCGTGGCAGCCGACAAAGGTTTCGAGTACAAACTCGTTGAGTACCCTCATTGCGGTGAGTACTACCTCAAGACCAAAGAGCTTGCGACGGACAAGCTAATCGACGAGTGGCGTACGTTGGATGCCGTATTACTCGGCGCGATCGGTCACCCTGATGTGGAACCCGGTCTGGTAGAAAGATCGGTCATTTTGGGTCTCAGGTTCGGGTTGGATCTCTACATAAACTTGCGTCCGATCAAGCTTTACGCCGAAAACCTATGTCCCCTCAAAGACAAAGGGCCCGATGACATTGATTTCGTCGTCGTGCGGGAGAACACCGAAGGGATCTATTCGCAGATCGGCGGCCACTTGAAAAAGGACACGCCGGACGAGGTCGCCATTGTCAACGGAGTCTACACGTGGAAGGGATGTGAACGAGCGTCACGCTACGCCTTCGAGCTGGCGCAGAGGCGACGCCGGGACAGCAAGGACAGCAAGGCTTGTGTCACTCTGGTTGATAAGGCCAATGCCGTGAGAGCCCACGACCTCTGGACCCGGGCGTTTGCCAAAGTCGCACAAGATTTCCCCGACATTGAGACGGACCACGCGTACGTGGACGCGTGTTGCATGTGGATGATCAAGAATCCCGAGTGGTTCGACGTCATAGTGACGACGAATCTGTTCGGGGACATCATCACCGATCTCGGCGCGATGATTCAGGGTGGTATGGGAATCGCCGCGTCGGGCAATATTCATCCTGGCAGAACGTCGATGTTTGAGCCGATCCACGGGTCGGCACCGAAATACGCCGGCAAGAACGTGGCGTGCCCGCTTGGCGCTATCAGCGCCGCCGGCATGATGCTCGAGTTTCTGGGTGAGACCGCGGCCGCCTCGTGCATAGAGAACGCAGTGGCCTCCCTGCTACAGAGCGGGGAAATACCGTCAGCGGATGCTAGGAGTGGTATCTCGACTGACTCAATGGGAGACATGGTTGTGAGCAGGTTGTGAGCGGGGGGGTTGATAGGCTCTTGTTAGCCTTCTCCGTAATGTTGACGCGTAGGATGGTTTTGGGGTGGGAGCTGAGATACCGTAGCGTGATCCAGCAAAGGGGGACCGATGGTGCGGCTCCGTAAGTTGTTCGACTTCTACTTGCAGGAAGTCAATTTCATCTACCTGTTTTGGGCGATGTTCTGGATGCTCAACGGACTCGACAAATTCTTCGTCGGCCTTGGCGCAGAGGAGGGTGTGGTCTGCCGATTTGCCGATGGAAGGGAGACGCCGTGTGGATGGTTCGGTACGGATCGGGCAGACCAGATTCATGCTTATTTCGATAAGCTGTTGCTCCCCCAATGGTTGGGAGTGACGACCGTATACTCCTTCGCCATCATGGAGCTTGCTCTGGGCTCACTTTTCATCTGGATGCTGCTCAAGAGTCTCTTTGCGACGAGCGAAGTCTCCCACGTGGTGCACCGACTCGCGTTCAAAGGGAGCGTGTTGATGTTCTTCCTGTTCAGCACGGGTGACATCCTTTTTGGAGATAGGCGGGAACTCTGGGAGCACGGAACGTTCTTGATTCTCGTGATCATAACGTTCGGCATTTACGCGTATCGAGACGAACTGCGCGGGCACGTGCTTCGAGATCTCGCGGAGCCTGTGGCGACCGCGCCCGACGAGCATGTTAAACCGAGGGGGGGGACGGGCCTCTACAGGAGTAAATTCGGCGAGGACACGTGAGCGTCGCGATCGCTTACTCCCGCTCGGTTAACCGATAGATCAACACCGCCGCCCGCTTTGCCTGCATGGGAAGCGTCCTGAGGTCCGCGGTCTCGTTCACGGTATGGCCGCCGTCCCCCATTAGGCCGAGTCCGTCGAGCGCCATCTCGACGTGGTCCGCGGTAAAGGAGATGTCGGCGGCACCTGCCGCGCCCGGATCGACGGGCTCGACCGGCCCGTAGCCCAGGTCGCGGCTTGCCTGGTCGAACATCGCCAACAGGCGTCGGTTTCCATCGGTCGGTGCCATGGGCGGATAGGTGTCTTCAAACGTAATCTCGGCTGCCGTTTGAGGCCGGTGTTGGCGCACGATTACGCGCATGCGCCTCTTCGCGTCCTCCCGCTGCTCGGGTGAAAGGGTGCGGAGGTCGCCGGCCACGACCGTGCTTTCCGCAATCACATTCGTCTTCCCAAACGCCGTCCCTCGGTTCTGCATGGCGTCAAAGCCGACAGTTGTGCCGCCCACGATCATTCCGGGATTGAACGTCAAGTACTGCTCTCCAGCGAGCAGCTCGTAGAAGCTGTTCAGTATTCGAGCGGTCTCGTAGATCGCTCCGGCGCCGATGTCGCCGCGGAATATCAGGGAAGAATGCGCCGGCCGTCCGCTGACCCGAAGCTCCCATCCCGTGAACCCACGTCGCGCTATCACGGCGGTGCGAGGGTCGCCGTCGCCGTCTTCGAAACCGATCGCTATGTCGGCGGGCTCAGCCGCCGCCATGAGCTCGCTCCGCGCGAGTTGGAGGGGGTCACCGCTTTCCTCTTCATCACCCATCATGATGACCGTCACTCGCAGTTCGTCGAGCACGCCGGCTGCCTGCAGCGCTTGGAGCGCAAGTACCATGACGACGCCGCCACCCTTCATGTCTATCACGCCGGGGCCACGGGCGGCAGAGTCGGGGAGGAGCTCGAATTGCTGGAACGGACTGTCTTCTTCAAACACGGTATCTAGGTGGCCGATCAGGAGAATGTGCGGCTCTGAGCCGGTATGCTCCGCTACCAGATGCCCCGCCCGCTCGAACGGCTCGCCGTCGACCCATCGAGTGGCGAACCCAAGAGCGTCGAGCTCTTGGCGGAACACCTGTCCGACTTCCTGCACACCAGTGAAGTTCATCGTCCCGCTGTTGATGTTCACCACTTGTTCGAGGAGCGCGACTGCATCCTCCGTGTGCGCGTCCACATACGCCGCGATCAGCCGCTCGGTCGATGAGAGAATTTGGGCAGACAGTCTTGGGACCGGTGATACTGCGCCGGCAGCCACGGTGAAGAGCAGCGCCGCGATATGTCTGCGACAGGTCAGTGTCCAGGGATAACGGATGATCACGTGTACCTCGCAAAAACAGTTATCATTGATGAGCAGCATGCCCAATGTACGTGCCGGCCCCGGTGTACAACAGGAGTCATCATCGCCGCCCGACTTCCCAACATCCGTGACCCAGAGGAAATTGTTCAGGACACTATTTAGCCGATAAAGAAAAGGATGTGTGAGCACACCAACGAGTAGCCCCGCTTCCTGGTGGGCAAAAGGACTGATCTTCGAGAACTGCAGCTGCCAACTGGTTTGTCCCGGTCACGTGCACTTCGACCAGCTGTGTACGTACCAACGGTGCGTCGGCTACTGGGCGATTCGATTCGATGAAGGTGAATTCGGCGGAGTGTCCCTGGGTGGCACGAGGGCAGTGATAGCTTACGACTCCCCGCAACACATGATCGAAGGAAACTGGATCGAAGTGATCATGATCGACGAGGCTGCGGCAGAAGAACAACGCAGGGCCGTCGAATCAATTCTCTCAGGTGACGCGGGAGGACCTTGGGCCGTGTTAGCGCGTTTCGTTGGGAAGCGCCTAGGCACCCGCTATCTCCCAATCCATATCTCTGAAGAGGACAAGACCAAGAAAGTTTTGATTGACGGTTTGCTCAACGCCAGCATAGAGGAGGTCAGGGGACTGGATCGCTCAACGCCGGTCACGTTCGAGAACATGTTCAATCAAGTCCACCCGCCGTCCCAGGTAATCGCCAGAGGGTCCACACGGTATGACGACGGTGAGATCGTGGTAAACACGGATGGCACTCACGCGCTTTACTCCAACTTCAGTTGGTCGGTGAATCCGGTATGACCTCTGTTCCTTTCACGGGTATTTCGGCCGACGCGCTGGGTCGAAGGCAACGAGCGGTGCTTGTTTGGTCGGTCGCTGCAATCACCGCTGTCGCATGGCTGACGCTGACTGTGTCGACTGCGCCGGGCACCGCGCTCGCTCTCTCACCACACACCGGTGCGATCGGCGCTGGCACATTCTTTCTCACGACGTCCATGTGGTTTGTGATGATGGTGGCTATGATGCTACCGTCGGTGTTGCCGTGGATATTGATCTTCGGCTCGGCGGCCCAGGGCCGGGATAGGAGGGGAAGTCCCTACGTGCCGGCTGCCGTATTCGCCGGTGGGTACCTCTCAGTTTGGTTCGTGTTCAGCGTCGGGGCTGCAGTCCTGCAGCTCGGTCTGCACAACCTAGCCCTCATCGGGCTAGATCTCGCGCTCAGCACCCGCTTGGGCGGGGTCCTTCTTGTTGCCGCCGGTATCTTTCAGGTCACGCCGCTGAAGACGGTCTGCCTGGCACACTGCAGGAATCCCCTCAGCTTCTTGCTTTCAAATTGGCGTGACGGCGCAGCGGGAGCGTTCCGCATGGGGTTCGGTCACGGCATTTATTGTCTCGGATGTTGCTGGGCGCTGATGTTGCTCTCGTTTGCTCTTGGTGTGATGAACCTGTTGTGGATGGCGGCTCTCACGGTGGTCATCGCTATCGAGAAGCTTGCACCGCAGGGGGAGCTGTCGAGCCGCATCTTTGGTCTCGCGTTCACCGGCTGGGGGCTGTGGCTCGTGCTAGGGCTCGGGGCGTAGAGCAAATCGATTCGACTGGCCGGTTAAGAACTTTGCCACGCTTCTCGTCCACGCGCTTCCGTGAGACTATGCTCGACACTGCCGCTACGATCACGAGTGCCGCAATGACTGTGCGCGTCGTTAGCGCCTCGCCAACTAGCGCCCACCCCAGCACGAGGGCAATCACAGGGTTCACGTATGCGTAGGTAGCCGCACGAGCCGGAGTGGTCGCCTTCATTAACCATATGTATGCGCTGAACGCCACCAGCGATCCGAACACAACGAGATAAGCGAGGGAGAGTAAGGACTTCACGCTTATTGCGAGCACGCTCAGCCCCTCGAATTCTCCCAACGCGGCGCCAGCTCCGACCAAGAGTACCCCTCCAGCCAGCATTGACATCGCCGTGGCAAGTGACTGAGATGCATGCTGCGCAGCCCGGCGCGAATAGAGGGATCCGATTGCCCAAGAGATGGATGCAACTGTCAACGCGAGCGCCCCGATGGGATTTACTCGACCCGACCCTGCCAGTTGCTCGGGTCCGATCAGCAGGAGAATACCCGCGAAGCCCAACAGCAAACCGGTTATTGAGCTAGTGGAAGGCCGATCATCCCCGCTGAACCAGCTCAGCACTGCAATCCAAAGCGGAACAGTGGCAACGAGTAGCGCCGCCAGACCCGAGGGCACGGTCTGTTGCGACCACGCGACCAATCCCATGCCGCCGAGCAACATGAGCGCCCCGATGGCCGTGGCGGATTTCCAGTGCCTGAGTGAGGGACGCTCGACCCCCCGCGCCCGCAGCCACACATAGAGGATTCCACCTGCCAGAAGAAACCGAGCTCCCATCATCAGAAATGGCGGGATGCTCTCGATCGCGAAGCGGATCGCTAAATAGGTTGATCCCCAGACAACGTAAACGGCCGCGAATGCCGCCAGCAAACGAAAACGCTCGTTGCGGAGATAATCACGTAGTCGCATTGGTCAATACCCCAATCAAGTGTTATTCTTCTGCACCAGCCCAAAATTTGCGAACGTTATTCGCACAGAAGGCGCAGTACACTAATTATATTCAAAGTATTGACAATGTCAAGAAGGTTATTCATAATTATGAAGGATATTCGAAGATCCAATGTCTTGGCAGATTGTTTAGCGAATTATCTTCATAAAGTTGAGAGGTTTGTCGATGCTTGATGCGATGGATCGGAAGATCTTGGCCCTGTTGCAGACCCGCGCCCGGATGTCGAATGCAGAGGTGGCGCGCCAGGTAGGTATGGTCCCCTCAGGGACGTTCGAGCGGATCCGCAAGCTGGAGGATCGCGGCGTTATCGCCCGCTATGAGGCGCGGGTGAACCCCGTGGCGTTGGGCCGTGGCCTGCTGGCTTTCGTTTTTTTGCGCTCCAAAGAGCAGCCTGGCGAGCTCGGGACGGCCGAGGAACTCGCCAAGATTCCCGATGTCTTGGAGGTGCACAACATTGCGGGTGAGGACTGTTTCCTGCTCAAGGTGCGTGCACGCGATCCACAGGATCTCGCTCGCATCATCAGAGAAAAGATTGGTGTCATCAAGTCGGTAACGTCGACGCGAACTACGATTGCGCTCG
>JAZFQE010000125.1:0-3183 GCA_036444955.1 Gemmatimonadales bacterium | reverse complement strand
GCGTCACTGATCTTGGTATCCCGCTCAATACAGAGGGTGCTAACTCCCCGCTGGCCCAGAATGTTGGCGAGTGTTGCTCCGGTGGGTCCGAGTCCAACAATTATGACGGACGGGTCTGACTCACTGGCTTGCCAGCTATCGGCCATGGGCTCGTACCCGGGGGATAAAGCGTGGCTTGCCGCCCATGGCTTCCCGATAGCCGGGCAGTGAGAAAAGGAGTTTCTCCTCTGCTCTGATCCTGAAAAAGAGAACGACCGCGTTGGCCGAACTCAGAAATAGGGCGCTCAGCCAAGCGGTGTGGATAAGCGGTATGCAGGCTAGCTCAATCACTACTGCTAGGTAGTTTGGGTGGCGGATGTATGAATACACTCCGCGACTCACCACGGCTGCGGGTCGCACGATGCGGACGTTCCAACTCGGGCCGAGCGCACGCAAGACGGAGACGCGCAGAGCGGTTGCTAACATCAGCAAGCTGAGACACGCCGCAAATAGGAGCGGTATGAACGGCCGCCCGAGTAGCATGACTTCCAGCGGTACCAGGATGAACAACGATGTGTGCAGCGATACCATGTATGGAAAGACCGCCTCAGGCTGATGTTGAACCGAGTCACGCGTTCTGTGGTGGGAGATGATCAACTCCGTGATGCGCATTGACATCACCGCTAGGAGGATCGCCACTAGCATGATGTAAGACGGATTTCGCGCAATCGCGTTGAGGTTCAACGCTCGGCCCAGGTGCCGATGCTCATCTCTATGCTGAAGCCGGGGCCGAAGGCTGCCAGAAAACCTACGCTGTCATGCGATGGCCGATGCCGTTCAAAGGCGTTCTTGACGACAGCGAATACGGATGCGCTGGACAGGTTACCGACTTCTGCCAAGCACTCGAGGCTCGGGGCAACCTTGGATTCGGGGATGCCCAAGCTGCGGACCAGGTTGTCGAGTACGCGGGCACCACCGGGATGCAACAGATAGAAATCGAAGTCCGTCATGTTGCGTCCTTGCTGTGCCGCGAACTGTTTGAAGGCAGGTACGATCTTGTCCGCGACGGCGCCGGGGACCTCCTTGTCGAGCACGATGTGGAAACCGGAGTCCTTCACGTCAAAGCCCATGTAGTGCTCCGTTTCCGGAAGCAACTGTGTCGAGCACGCTTCGACTTTGAAGCCCGTGGCGTCCTTCCCTTTGACCACGCAGGCAGCGACGCCGTCCCCGAAGATCATTGCCGAGACGATGGCCGACAGTGAGGTGTCTACCGGCTGAAAGCAGAGGGAGCACAGTTCGACTGCGACGATGAGAACGTTTGCGCCGGGATGCGCAGAGCAATAGTCATGTGCCAGTCCGATAGCTGATGCGCCTGCCGAGCAGCCCAACTGCGCAATCGGAAGACGACGCGTAGTGGGTCTGAAGTTGAGAGTGTTTATAAGGTGGGCGTCGAGCGATGGTATCATGAACCCGGTGCAGGAAGTCACGACGATCATATCTATCTCGGCGGCAGAGACGTGCGCGTTTGTGAGCGCGCATTCCGCGGCTTGTGTGCCGAGGCGTTTTGTCTCCCCAATGTAGAGGTTGTTTCGTGCCTCAAACCCGGGGTGATCCATTATGGCGGCGGGTGTCTGGACGAAGTGGCGCTTTCGTATCCCTGAATTGCGAATGATTCTGAGGATCGTTTGGAGGCGCGGGTGGTCACCAAAAACCCGAGGAGTGACTTCCAGCAACTCCTCCTGTGTGAGCACGTTTTCGGGAAGTATCAGAGCCGGGTGGCAGACAGTGGTCATGTTATCATCGGGTCAGGCGGTAAAGATGGCGCGCTGTTCTTACTAGTACCAGTCAGCCGGGTTCGCGTGCCCGCGAGCAGGTCTTGCACCGGGTGCTATATTGGTAGCGTCGCGAAGCAACTTTTTGGGAAGGGAGAGCTAATAGAAACTGCGCGGCTGATGCTGGAAGACGGGCGACTCTTTGCAGGTCGATCCTGCGGAGCCCCTGGGACTGTCACCGGAGAGGTTTGCTTTAACACTTCGATGACAGGTTACACCGAAATTCTCACCGATCCCTCCTACCACGGCCAAATTCTCTGCCTCACCACTGCGGAAGTCGGCGTTTACGGCGTATCGCTCGAAGACATGGAATCGGGTGCAATCCAGGTGAGCGGATTCGTGGTCAGACATCTTTCGCGCAACCCCAGCAATTGGCGGAGCTCGACCGATTTGCATGCATGGCTAGGCGAAAGCGGCGTTGTGGCGGTGGAGGGAATCGATACCCGGGCTCTGACGCGGCACCTCAGAGGCTTAGGAGCGATGCGCGGCATTCTTACTACGGACCCGGATACGTCAGCCGAGGAATTGCTCGGCCTGGCGCGCGCGTCAGCTGGCGTCGTCGGAAAGGACTTCACGGCGGCCGTCAGTCGGAAAGAGCCGGAGGGTTGGAACACGTCGGCAGGCGTGGACGACTGGTACGACTTGACCCGTCGCGGCGTCAGCCGATGGCCCCGACGCCTACACGTGGCGCTCTTTGACCTCGGACTCAAGTCGAACATCGCCCGCCACCTTGCGGCGCGAGGCGTAGATGTAACGATCGTACCATCGGATACGCCCGCTGCTGCCGTGCTCGATCTGGCACCCGATGGAGTGCTGCTAAGCAACGGTCCGGGTGATCCGTCGGCCTGCGGGGCGATAATCAGTGAAGCAGAGAAGCTGCTGGGGAAGGTGCCTATTGGAGGGATTTGCCTAGGCCATCAGATTCTCGCGCTGGCCTGTGGTGCCGCGACGGAGAAACTGCCATTTGGTCATCGGAGTGCCAATCATCCGGTGAGGGTCCTCGACACAGGTAGAGTCCTGATCACCAGTCAAAATCACGGATTCACGGTGAAGGCTGACACCTTGGACCAGGCCGATCTCGAACTGACGCATGTCAGTCTCAATGATGGCACTGTCGAAGGATTCCGCCATCGGAACTTTCCGCTCGTCGCGGTACAGTTTCATCCGGAGGCCTCTCCGGGGCCGCACGACTCTCACGCTGTGTTTTTCGACACATTCCTCGCCACGGTCGACCCGGCGGTTGGCGTTATCGAACTGGTGAATGCCGAAGCGCTATGACCTAAAGCGCGTCCTAGTAGTGGGGCCCGGTCCCATCGCGATCGGCCAGGCATGCGAGTTCGACTACTCCGGTACCCAGGCGCTCCGAGCACTC
>JAZFQE010000124.1:0-12569 GCA_036444955.1 Gemmatimonadales bacterium | reverse complement strand
GACGTATTCTTCCATCGTATGGTGCAGACGGTGACCGACGTCGACGGTCCACACGTAGGAGTGCAGGGTCCGGATATCTTTGCCGTGCAATTCCCGCTCAGAGGGGAGGAGGGTTCCCAGCTGCCCTACTTCCTCGGTGGGGACACCAGGCGCCCCGTGTACATGCTCCGATGGGAGAGCTCACCAGACCGTCTGCGCGAGGGCAGTGCCACCGGACTGGGGACCTTCAGCCCCGCAGGCTCGACGGCAGCGACCCATACAGCCAGTTTTGCGGAGGGGGAATGGTCCGTTCAAATCAACAGGGCACTTGCATCAGACGACACGTCTGTGGCGCCAAGCCTGTCGCCGGGAATCCCCATCCCGATAGGCTTCTACGCCGCGGACGGAACCAGTGGCGAAGACGACAGTAGAGGGGCGGTCAGCGCATGGTACTCGATCTACCTTGATGTGCCTACGCCCCCAAGTGTATACATAACGCCTGTGATCGCCGCGATTCTTACCGCCGGGCTGGGAATGGTGGTAGTTTGGCGGGCGCAGAGAAATCAACGCTAGACATTACGAATCCAGGAGAGGAACGATGCGACGTCTTATAGCAACAACGGTTCTTGCAACCCTTGCCTGCGGTGGCGGAGGAGGCGATGCGGGAACTTCAGACGGGGGGGGTGCCGCAGCGGTCGCTCCCTTGGGTTCCGCCAGCATCGCTGGCGTGATCAACTTTGAGGGGGCACCGCCAGCAAACCCAACTATTGACATGGCAGAGGAACCGGATTGTGTGGCCAAGTACACTGACGGCCCGATTGATCCCATTGTGGTTGTGAATGACGGTAAGCTGGCAAATGTGTACGTGCGCATCGTGTCGGGTCTTCCAGAGGGCCCCTACCCCATGCTGAGTGAGCCAGCCGTTATTGACCAGGACGGTTGCCTCTATCACCCGCGTGTGCTGGGCGCAATGGTGGGACAGTCTATCGAGATCCGTAACAGTGATCCGATGCTCCACAACATCAAGGCTATTCCTACTGAGAACCGCGGCTTCAACATCAGCCAGCCCCGCGAGGGCATGACTACTACGCGCAGGTTCAGAGTTCCCGAGATAATGATCCCGCTCGAGTGCAACGTGCATGGATGGATGAACGCCTACGTAGGCGTAACGGATCATCCGTATTTTGCGACCTCTGGCGAAGACGGAACGTTCGCCATCGGTGGACTTCCTGCCGGGACCTACCAGCTCGAAGCCTGGCACGAGACGCTTGGCACCCGGACGGCCGAGGTTACGATATCCGACGGAGCATCAGAAACAGTAGACTTCAGTTTCAGTGGATAACAGGGGAAAGATCATCGCATGAGTTGGATATTACCTCCATCGGCCTCGACATTCGCCGCTCAAATTGACTTCATCTACTATGTGATTCTGGTGATTACCGGGATCGCGTTCGTCGTGGTCGAGGCGGGATTGATCTGGTTTGTCATCAAGTACCGTGCTCGCCCCGGCCGAAAGGCTTACTACACGCACGGTAATATCACGGCCGAGATAGTCTGGACGACCATCCCGGCCGTTACCGTAGTCATGATAGGACTCATGAGCGGAGGTCTGTGGAACGAAATCAAAGGAAGAGACAGCGTTCCACCCGACGCGATTCCGTTCGGCGTTAAGGCCGAGCAATTCGAGTGGACGTTCACCTACCGCGGCTTGGACGGCGAGCTGGGGACGGCGGACGACTTCTCATTGCGAAATCAACTCCACATCCCCGTCAATCAGCCCGTCGCGTTGAGCATAACCTCAGAGGACGTGATTCACGCGTTTTTCGTACCCGCGTTCCGCGTCAAACAGGACATCGTACCCGGTCTCGGAGCAACAATCTGGTTTGAGGCCACTGAGACCGGAGATTTTGAGATCGCGTGCGCGGAGCTGTGTGGGCTCGGGCACTATCGCATGCGTGCGATGGTCACCGTTCATTCGGCGGAGGATTATCAGCAGTGGGTGACCAGTCAGACGACGGTAGCACTCGCTGAATGAAAAAGAGAAATAACGAGAGAAAGGTTCTACCGAGACAATAAATATGGCGACCTCCGCAGTACCTCTCGAGCAGGCGGTGCACAGCGAAGCTCACGAGCTTCCCTTCATCCGCAAATATATTTTCTCGACGGATCACAAGATCATCGGCATCCAGTTCTTGCTGTTCAGCCTATTGTTCCTGTTGTTGGGCGGAATGCTGGCGGGGATGATGCGATGGCAGCTGGGTTTCCCAGACGCGCCCATGCCGGTGGGAACAATCCTACCGGAAACAATGGCACCGGACGGGATACTACTTCCAGAGTTCTACAACTCTCTCGTAACGATGCACGGCACATTCATGGTCTTTTTCGCGATCATGCCGTTGTTGGTGGGAGTGTTTGGGAACTATCTGATTCCGCTGAAAATCGGGGCGCCCGACATGGCCTTTCCAAGGTTGAACATGGCGTCGTTCTGGATTGCAGTTCCCGCGGGAATCCTCATGCTTGCCGGATTCTTTGTGGAGGGCGGCCACGCAGCGGCCGGGTGGACTGCATACGCGCCGCTCTCAGCCGACCCGGAATGGACGGGCGTGAGCACGGGACAGCAGCTATGGCTTCTCAGCTTGGCGATCCTCGGCTTGAGCTCCATACTGGGCGCAACGAATTACATCTCAACCATCGTAAACCTGCGGGCACCGGGGATGACGTGGTTCAGGCTACCGCTTTCAATCTGGGCGCTGTTCATTACGGCGATTCTAGTGCTGCTCGCGATACCGATCCTCTCGGGTGCCGCAATCATGCTGTTCTTCGACCAGACGATCGGTACGCACTTCTTTGACCCAACTGACGGTGGCCAGCCGCTCCTCTGGCAGCATCTGTTCTGGTATTTCGGACATCCGGAGGTTTACATCTTGATTCTTCCGGCAATGGGGGTGGTCTCAGACATTATCGCCAACGGTTCGCGGAAACCAGTCTTCGGTTACCACTCCATGGTGTACGCACTCATCGCGATCGGATTTCTAGGTTGGATCGTGTGGGGCCATCACATGTTTCAAAGCGGGATGAACCCCACTCTGGGCACGGCTTTCATGATCTCCACGATGCTCATTGCCGTCCCTTCCGCGATCAAAGTCTTCAACTGGATGGGCACAATGTGGCGCGGGAACATCAGGTTACATGTCCCGATGCTTCACTCAGTTGCTTTTGTTGCGATGTTTGTAATCGGTGGGCTGAGCGGTGTGTTCATGGCGTCGAACACATTCGACATTTACATCCACGACACCTATTTCATCGTGGCACACATCCACTACGTTCTGTTCGGAGGAAGCTTATTCGCCATCTTCGGAGCTATCACCTTCTGGTATCCAAAGATGTTCGGCAGGATGATGAATTCGCTCCTGGGGAAGATACACTTCTGGCTCACTTTCGTTTTTTTCAACCTGGCCTTCTTCCCGATGCACAGTATCGGCCTCGGCGGCCATATGCGCCGGCTCTACGACCCATCGCAGTATCAGTTTCTCCAGCCAATGCAGCCCATAAACAAATTTATTTCCATAAGTGTTTTCCTCCTCCTTGCATCACAAATCTTCTTTGTGATCAACTTCATCATGAGCTGGTTCAACGGACGGAAGGCACCTGAAAATCCATGGGAGGACAATGGCCTCGAATGGTCAACGCCTTCGCCGCCGCCGCACGGTAACTGGGACAAATCACCTGCGGTCTACCGAGGACCGTACGAGTTCAGCTCACCACTTGTAGAGGAGGATTTCCTTCCCCAATACAGGAAACTGGAAACAGACGAAGAGCCGGTAGCGGCGACTAGGGAGACATAACGATATGGCTCACCCAGCCGTAATGAGACCACCGGTCCAGCGCGAAATCGGCGCCGATGTTTACAACGAGAAGCTCGGGATGTGGGTGTTTTTGGGTTCCGAAGTAATGTTCTTCACCGCCCTGATCGGCTCGTACATCATTCTGAGAGTTGGGGCCCCGGAAGCTTGGGCCGATCCCAACGAGATCCTCGCTGTGCCGATAACTGCGGTTAACACATTCCTGCTAATCTGCAGCAGCGTTACCATGGTGAAAGCGTTCGCCTCGGTGCAGGAGGACAATCAAGAGGCGCTCAAATGGTGGCTCGTGGCGACAGTCATAATCGGTGCGGCTTTCGTGGGCGTGCAGATGTACGAGTATTCACAGCTCGTGCACGAGGGCTTCGTGCCCAGCGGTTACGTTCCCGGCAGTGAGCTCGCCGAGAGGGCGGCCCACGGTGAGCTACCTGCCTCGGTAGGTATCTACGGATCCTCATTCTACACCATGACCGGGTTCCACGGGTTCCATGTATCTGCGGGTGTGATTTGCCTGAGCTTCGTTACATGGAAAGCCTTCCGCGGAAAATATTCAGCGGCCGATCATCGCGGAGTCGAGGTGATAGGACTATACTGGCACTTCGTAGACCTGGTTTGGATCATCCTCTTCACCATCGTTTACCTGATTTGAGTTCGTCGTTGGAGGGGCGATGGAAGTGACACAACAGAAACATCCGAATTATGTAGGAGTGTGGGTCGGCCTGGCGGTGCTGACCCTACTTGAACTGGGCGTGGCGTTCCTCGGATGGTCGAAGCTGGTGATCATCCTACTGCTCGTGGGATTGGCACTGTGGAAAGCCCTCCTCGTAGCCCTCTACTACATGCACCTCCGGTTCGAGGGCAACAGGATGCGAATTTTCGCTATAGCACCACTTCCCCTAGCGGTGATCATTGTGATCGCCGTGCTGACGGAATTCGTGTGGTAGCAGCGACACTCTTACGTTCACAAGCTGAAAACTACGTCGAACTCGTAAAGCCGCGGATTGTTGCGCTGGTCATGGTGACAGCGGCGGCAGGATTCTGGCTGGCAGGGCCCCCGCTCCACCATACGATCGTACTGTTCCACGCCCTACTGGGAACGGTTCTGGTGGCAGCTGGTACCAACGCCCTCAACCAAATCTTTGAACGAGACACTGATGCGTTGATGCGACGAACCGAGCACAGGCCATTGCCGGCGGGTCGACTCAGCGTTGGCTCCGCATCCACGTTTGCGTGGTTCACGGGAGCTACCGGCATCATGTACCTGGCGGTGTTCGTGAATGTGTTAACAGCAACTCTCGCAGCGGCCACTCTCATTTCGTATGTGTTTCTATACACACCGCTCAAGCGACGGACCTCGCTGTCCACATTGGTAGGAGCGGTACCTGGGGCACTCCCGATCGTTGGCGGCTGGGCCGCTGCAACCGGCAGCATCGACCCGCGGGCATGGGTCCTCTTCTGGATCTTGTTCTTGTGGCAACTGCCTCATTTTCTGGCGCTGAGCTGGATGTACAAAGAGGATTATGCCCGGGCGGGAATCAAAATGCTGAGTGTGGACGACGCCGACGGACGGCGAACGTTCACGAATGCCAGCCTCTACGCTGCGGCGCTGGTGCCGGCCAGCATGGCACCCACAGTACTGGGCGTGTCGGGTGGCCTGTACTTCGTCGGCGCTGTCGTGTTGTCCGTCGGTTTCTTGCTAGTCGCTCTTCGGGCGGCGAAATATTCTTCCGATATCCATGCTAGGAATCTCTTCCGGGCATCGCTGGTTTACCTTCCCGCGCTGCTCGGGCTCATGGCGGCAGACAGAGTTATATGATCGCTTTTCACCGAGTGCTGATCTCGACAGCAATACTCTTTTGCTTCGGTTTCGGCATCTGGACGCTCAACACATACCGAGAGACCGACAGACTGCCTCAGCTTATCCTCGGTTTGTCGTTCACTGCGGCGGCGCTCGGCCTGACATACTACCTGAAGAACTTGACCAGATTCCTGGGGCGATGAACGACAACCTCAGTGATATAATGTTCTGGGTAGGCGGCATGATGGCTGTCGTGCCGTTGTTGTTCGGTGGAGTACTGGTGGGTGCGTGGTGGTTCCAGAGGAAGAAAAGGCAATCAGCGTCCTCAGGCGGCAGTGCCGCGCTTAGAGACGACAAGCGTCAGAGCTAGCAGGGAAATTCCCACCGCCACACCAGCCGCAGCGAGTGTCGCCCACGGCGTCACGCGTGTCGATCCGACAATGAGCATGGTGGGCGGCGCTCTCCTGTTCCGCCCTCGACCAAACTCAACAGCCGAGCCATCCCTACTTACAAGGGTCACCGGAAATATGAGATTCTTTCTTCGGACGTCGGCGGCGAGGCGTCCCAGGAAAGCAAACTCACCGAACTCGCCGCTCTGAATCTCGCCTCCCGTCCACTCGATGGATTGCGGGGTGCTGTCAGTTGCTCCAGAATCTTGAAACACCCAACCCGGTCGAGCCTCCACTCCGATGACGGCTATTACCTCCGGTACATAGACGCGAACGACCACGGTGGGAGATTCTCCCTGGCTTACCACTCGGACGGCGATGCGCTCCCATTGAGCCGGTTCGATTGATCGGGGGCTGATGTCAACCTGGGCCTCCAGCTGAACGCTCGATCCGATCGCTGTCACTACGAGGGCAAAGAAAACGCCGGCGAGGCCGGAAGCTTGCAACCCTCTAGCATCCTTTCCCATTACTACCAGAAGCTCTCGATCTCGTCGGCGTCGAGGTGAACGCCGATGTGGAGTGGGGCGTCGCGCTCGGTGTATTTCCTGCCCTCTGTAGCGCGCAATTCGTGAACCAGCTTGGAGAATCTATTTAAGTCATCGGTTTCGTAAACGACGACAAACTCCTGATCCTGCAGTCCGAACGAATAGAGGAGCAGCTGCGTTATGTCTTTGTACTGTTTTCCCACCTGGATATGCTCGTTCATCATTGCTTGCCGCTCTTCGCGCGAAAGTAGGTACCATTCCGCCGTCTTCACAAATGGATAGACGATTAGATACGGGCTGCGCTTTTCGCTAAAGGGGTCGATTTCCTGAGTCGAGCGAACTTTGGTGTACTGCGAGGGTCGTGTGAATCCCCAGAGAATGTCGTGGAAATCTACGTAGCGACGGTGGCGTCTGACGGCCTGCGAGAACGCCTTGAAAAAACGCGCCCCTGATT
Organism: Gemmatimonadales bacterium; assembly: GCA_036444955.1. Classification (GTDB taxonomy): domain Bacteria; phylum Gemmatimonadota; class Gemmatimonadetes; order Gemmatimonadales; family GWC2-71-9; genus B16T1B5. The sequence continues at coordinate 5,544 of JAZFQE010000124.1, read as the reverse complement.
CCTTCTCCGCACCCTCAACTGCGCTCCACACCAGGAGGTCGCCGTCTGACTCTGTCGGAAACACCTGATAAAGATGGATTGCGGGCGTAACTGAGCGCAGAGCGGCGGTTATGTCACTTCCCAGCTGCCGCCTATCTGCCGAGCCATCAGCCCAGAATTCGCGCTTGAACTTAAGGAGAGAAAAGTGGTTGAGGGTCGCAGATGTCTGTTCCCCCATTCCTAGGAGTCGTCCCCACCTTCGCCGTTGTTGCTTGCGAGACCAAAGAGCTCCCTGGTCAGCTTCGCGAGCTCACCTCGCCGATATTGGTCAGCCAGCGATCGCAGACGACTTGTTGGTTCATGCAGAATCTTGTTCACCAGTGATCGCGACAGATGCTCGATCTGCTCGCGAGCGATTGGATCCGCGCTATTCAAGTGGGTGAGTACCCTCTCGACCTCACGCACCCTCACGTCTTCTGCTTGCCTCCGGAGCAGACTGATGAGCGGCTCGACGCCATTCCGCGATCGCTCCCGTTCAAACGACCGCACTTCTTCTTCTATTATTGCGTCGACTCGGGGCACTTCCTTCTGACGTTCTGCAATGTGGTCCTGGATCCTCACTCTGAGGTCGTCAATATCGTAGAGGTCGACGCCTCGAAGATCACGAACGGAGGGATCAACGTCACGTGGCACAGCTATATCTATGATTAAGAGAGAGCGGCCGGACCGCTGCTTCACGACCTCTTCCACGAGCGTGCTATCGATCATGGTGCCGGGTGCACCAGTCGATGTGATAACGACATCCACGCTACAGATCGCGTCTTTGAGATCGGCAAGCGAGATTGCGCGGCCGCCGAGCGTAGTGGCAAGCCGTGAAGCGCTGGTGTCCGTGCGACTAGCGACCAAGAGATCGGCAACACCTCCAGACCGGAGTGCCTTGCCCGCCAGTCTACCCATCTTCCCGGCCCCAATGACGAGCACACGCTTGTTCACCAGTGTTCCTAGAACCTCTTCGGCCAGCGCCACTGCAACCGAACTGATACTGGCTGCTTTGCGGCCGATGCCGGTCTCGCAACGTGCCCGCCGTCCTGCTGAGATGGCCGTGCAAAACACCGAAGAAAGGTCGCGGCCAGCACTGCCGTAACTCTCAGCTGCCTCGAACGCTTTCGACACTTGTCCCAGAATCTCGGATTCCCCGATAACGAGAGAGTCGAGTCCTGACGCGACCCGGCACAGGTGCCTAACGGCATCTAGATCGGTGAACTTGTAGAGATGGGTTTCAAATTCCCCCGGAGCGACGCCGCGCGTCTCTACTACAAACTGAATCAGCGAGTCAAACAGCTGGCTCTCCCCGTCTCCACTACCAGCCGCAGCGTATAGTTCCGTTCTGTTGCAGGTGGACAGTATGACCAACTCGGAGAAACGAGTTAGCGAGATGCCACCCTCACTACCCAGCGCCTCATTTAGGCTCTCTCCGGAATACATCAGCCTCTCTCGGAGGCCAACCGGCGCAGTGCGGTGGTTGGTGCCTATGCAGAGAATCGTCATACGGAAATAGCGTCCACAATCGTCATCCAGTCGGTGTCCCTAATTGCATACTCCCCTGGGTGAAATGTGTTCGGCTAGTCGGGTCCAAGCCCGCCCGCCGCGGGCCGTAAAAGATAACTGAAATCGAACGGATACTCAGGTGGTCTCAGATGTGGCTTCAGACGTGGCCTCTTCTCTTGCGGAGGCATCCGACTCCACCGCTTCGAGGGCGCGCTGCGTCAACAGCAGGCCGGGGACCACCGAAATGGCCACGCGCATGAGTGCTTCGTCAACCAGAGCTGTGACCAGAACGAGCGCTACGACTTCAATCAAAACCAGGATTTTCCCCATGTCTGCCTCACGAAGAAGGAGGTGTCTTGCCGTTTCCCAGCGATAATGTTGAACCCAAATGAACGGTGCCGCTAGGGTGCTTGCCGTCTCGCTGCTAGACGAGAGCTGCGGCGGGAGATATCCTCTGTTCTGCCTTGTTCGTGATCAACAACAGTCTAATTGGAGGTCTACATGCGAGCGTTAGTTCGATACGTCTGGCCGGCTCTCTTCGCCGTCCCACTGTTGGGACAGGAGAACGACAGACCAGAGGGGTGGGTGGCAAGGTTCGATCACGCCGGGGCGCCGGACTCAGCTCTGTTCTTTGTCAGCATGGAGCCGGGTTGGCACGTAACCACGGGACCCCGCCTAATACTGTACAATCCGTCGATGACAGCTGCGGGAGAGTACCGCCTCACGTCGGAAATCCTCGTTTTTCCCGACCCGCGCCGCGAAGCGTTTGGCATCTTTTTCGGAGGGGAGAATCTCGAGCGGGACAACCAGTCATACCTCTACTTCTTGATACGCAACAATGGGAGCTATCTGGTAAAGCATAGGGCCGGTAACGAGACGCACACGATCCTTCCGTGGACCGAACACTCGGCGATCGCGACGCTCGAGGGCGGTGAGGATCCTGTTAAGAACGTCCTAGTGGTCGAGGCGGGCGCCGAGGAAGTTGGGTTCTACGTCAACGGCGAGCTGGTACACAGCCTGCCGCGTTCAGATCTCCAGGTTGACGGGGTGGTGGGGCGTCGCGTGAATCACAATCTCAACCTGCACGTGACCAGTTTGGCGGTGGAGCCGCGGGGGTGAGCGGTTGGCCCTGCCAGCCACGCTACTGAATGGCCAGGGACGGAATTGAACCGCCGACACGCGGATTTTCAGTCCGCTGCTCTACCAACTGAGCTACCTGGCCGGAAACGGGCAGAATAATAACTGGAGCGCAGTGGCAGCAAAACCTTCCCCTCGTCCCCACCGTTGACTACGCTCCGACACTAGGCTCAATCTTTTCCTGTGACTCCGCAACCTACTAGCGACGACGACGCACTGTTGGCAGGACTTCGCGTGGCCGTCACACGACCCGAGAAAGACTTTGCCGAGGTGGCCGAAGCTCTCGGGAAAACCGGCGCTGTCCCGGTCTCTGTTCCCGCCATTGTCATCGATTATTCGTCTAACGCGGAACTTACCAACGCGCTAGCTCGGGTCGGCGAGTTCGATTGGGCCATCTTCACGAGCAAGAACGTGGTCGAGGCCGTGTTCCGCACAACAGACACGATTTCGGGACCCCGTGTGGCGGCAGTCGGCCCCCGCACTGCGGCCGAACTCGAGGCAAGACGCGTGAAGGTTGACCTCATTCCCGATGAGCACACCGCTGAAGGACTGCTGGGCGCAATGGAGAACGTAGATGGACTGAGGATTTTGCTGCCGCAGTCAGCCATCGCCGACCCAACGCTGCGGACCGGTCTAATTTCGAAAGGAGCGCATGTCACAGCTGTAACCGCGTATCACACACGAAGTGTTGGGGTTGATCGATCCCTACTAGGAAAGGCCGACGTGATTCTATTCAGTAGTCCATCTGCGGTAGAGAGCGCAGTCAATGGCGGAGGCGTGCCGGAGCACGCCAAGATCGTGTGCGTGGGTCCAACGACAACCAGGGCCGCAGCCGAGCTGGGGCTTAAGATTCATGCCACCGCCCGCGACCACTCCGCGGAGAGCCTCGCGCAAGCGATACTGAGCAAGAGCTAATAAGCCAGGGAGCAATTAAACTGAGCGAGAATCCATTTCTGGACGCTTGCAACAGGAAGCCTACCAGCCGCACGCCAGTATGGTTTATGCGCCAGGCGGGACGCTACATGAAGGAGTATCAGGCTATCCGCCAAAAGGCTTCCATACTCGACATATGCCATACACCGGAACTTGCGTGCGAGGTAACACTCCAGCCTGTGCGCAGGTTCGACATCGACGCAGCGATCATCTTCGCAGATATTCTGCTTCCCTTCGAGCCGCTGGGGCTCGGCCTGTCTTTCAACGAGGGCACGGGACCGGTGATCCATAAGCCCGTGCGCTCGGCCGAAGATGTCGCGGCGTTGCCAAACACAGCTCCCGGTGACCTACAATACGTTTTGGATGCAGTGAGTCTCGTCAAACAAGAACTGAACGGGCGGGTGCCCCTCATCGGGTTCGCCGGCGCGCCGTTCACGCTCGCCAGCTACGCCATCGAAGGAGGATCGTCGAAAACGTTTCTGGAAACGAAAAAACTAATGTATGGCGACCCAGAAACTTGGCACTCCCTGCTCGGCAAGCTGGCCGAACTGGTGGGGAGCTTTCTGGCGGCGCAGGCTCGAGCGGGTGCTCAAGCCCTACAACTGTTCGATAGCTGGGTAGGTGTACTCTCGCCCCAGGACTACGAGCGATTCGTTCTTCCTCACACGAGACGCACTATCAGGTTGTCCAAGGAAGCGGGTGTCCCGCTCATTCACTTCGGGACCAACACCGCTACGCTATTGCCTCTGCTGGCTGAAGCCGGCGGCGACGTAATCGGCGTAGACTGGAGAATCCCCCTCGACACCGCGTGGCAACAATTACCCGATCGGGGAATCCAGGGCAACCTGGATCCGGCAGCGCTCCTCGCACCCGACGAAGAGCTGCGAACCCAGGTCCATGACATTCTCGATCGGGCGGGCGGGAAGCCCGGCCACATCTTCAACTTGGGCCACGGGGTGCTACCGCAGACACCTCCGGAAGCCCTAGACCGCGTCATAGAACTCGTGCGGGAGCGGCGGGAGCCGCAGGAGCCAGCGTGAAGCTAGCCGTTGTGGGCGGTGGGGTCGCGGGGCTCACAGCGGCTTATGACTTGATCAAACGGGGGCACGAAGTCTCCCTGTTTGAGGGCGCTGAACGGCTCGGAGGCCTCATACACACCGAAGAGTGCGGTGGGATACTGGTGGAACACGGTGCTGAAGGGTTTGTGGAGGAAGGCTCGCCGATACCCAAACTATGTGACGAGCTTGGTATAGGCTGCGAAATAGTTCCCCAGCAGACTCATCGCTCGCTCGTGTGGAACGGCGACAGACTCGATCAGCTTCCCCGCGGTATGGCAGCCCAAATATTGGGTATTCAGCTCCGCGACCCGAACAGAGAGCCAAACCTAGCGACTTTCCGCGGCGGGATGGGTACTCAGATCTGGGCTCTCACCGAGCAAGTCAGCAACTCGTGCGAGATTTCGCTCTCCACGCCCGCCCTAACTACAGTCGGGACGGGTGGGGGTGTGGAGCTGACGACGGACAGCGAAACCCTTGTCTTCGACGGTGTCGTAGTAGCGCTCCCGCCAACCAGAGCATCCCAGCTCTTCCAAGGCTGGGCGCGGGATGAAGCATCGGTCCTGAGATCCGTACCGACCAAGTCCAGCGTCGTGGTAGCGATGGTCTTTCCCAGGCAAGCTGTGGGACACGCGCTCGCAGAGAGCGGTCTCGTGGTTCCCGAGGATGCGCGCCCCGCCTCTGGCTTCCTCGCGTGCAGTTTTGTCTCGTCTAAATTTCCGGGCCGAGTTCCGCAGGAGTTCGCACTCTTGAGAGCTTTCTTCCGCCCCACGTCCACAGCCGCGCGGTCCGACGCGGAATGGATAGATGCTTCGTTAGAAACGTTGTCCAAGCCACTGAAGCTGGAGGGTCAGCCCCAACACGCGTGGGTAGATAGGCACGAAGACGCGAT
>JAZFQE010000123.1:0-4060 GCA_036444955.1 Gemmatimonadales bacterium | reverse complement strand
CTAAGACTTAGGTTACGTTCTCACCAATTTCGATTTGACCATTCTCGATGGTTACACCGAAAGCGGCAACCCTTCCAGTAGCAGGTTTAACAACCTCGGAAAAGTGGGTCTCACTCGATCCGATGTTGATAAAAACGCCCAACGTATAGTGAAGAATTTCCATCAGTCGGGCGATATGCGAGAAGGCAACCCTGGCACCATTGGGACTAGCTCTCAGTTTCAACTCAAAGACAATGTAGTTTCCATGCTTCCTGTCGGGATACCGCCTAGCATCAAATGGAACATGAATAATTAGGTCTGGTCGAATGGTCAAGCCGTGCTCTTGTGCACGTTTCTGATACTCCTGTTCAATGATCACGTCTGAATCCAAGCCCCTGATGTCGGGCAGACGTGCCCGTAGCACGGACAGAAATTCACCCTGGAACCCGCGCTCACTTTGAAAGAATCGTGGTTCTGAGATGGCTCGCAGAGATTCGCGAATCACGCGAAGCAATTCGTTTTCGTCCAACACCGGAACCTAGCGTGCATGGATTAAGAAAAGGGTTCTGACACCTTTTTCTACTCAGCGCCACTCAGAAGGCCATGAACACCCAAAACAGGGTAGGCGGACCCTTGGCCATTCATGAAGCCCCTCAGCAATTAGCGATGACCGGATCGTTGGGAAAGTATACAGTATTGGTCCCCCGCTTAGAATTTTCGGGGGCTTCCCTTCGGCCACGCCCCCTTCCCGCGGTCTCAGCGGCCTTTCCAGGATCCCCTCCAACCCCTCACCCACGCTATCGTCTACCCCGGCCGGCCTTTCCCCGAATATCTGTTGCTGACGCTCTAGCGAAAGCTAGATGCCCGCTTTCACTTCCTAACCACATACCAGTTGTTCTGGATGTCGTGTGTCAGTTCGTTCGTCTCGATCGAGCGAAACCCGGCCTGCTGCAGGTATTCGCGCGTCTTCTCCTCGCCCCACATCGCTCCGAGGCCCTCACCGCCATCCGCGAGGGACACGGTCATACAGTGCATGCACGAAACGGTGTAAAGAAACGTGCCGATCGGGTGGTCGAGGTTGTTGTGGACGTGGCTCGAACCCTTGATGTCTTGCATCAGGTACACGCCATCGCTCTTGAGCGTTCGATGAATGCCCTTGAGCACGCGCAGCGGCCTCGCCTGGTCGTGTACGGCGTCGAAGGTCGTCACAAAGTCGAACGCTTCAATCTTGGCGGTCTCGTCAAAATCGCTCAAATCAACGACCACAAACTCGATATTGTGCAAGCCTTTCGCCGCTGCCGCACGGCGCGCGAACTCAATCGCCTCCTGGGAGAGATCCATCCCAATGAACCTACTCTTGGGGTAGAGCTCAGCCAGCCGGGTCATGATGAGGCCGCGGCCGCATCCGACGTCGAGCACGCGAATGCCGTGTGTGAGCCGGTCGGTCAATCCGGTCACCAGGGGCAGGATGTGTCCCTCAAGCGAGGAGGGTACGGACTGTCCGCTGTCTTCCGCCATCACCGCATGGAAACGCGGATACTTCTCGTACGGTACGCCGCCACCCTTGCGAAAGCACTCGACGATGTCATCTTCCACACCGCCCAGCACCGCAATGTACTGGGTGAACACGGCGAGATTGTCTGCTGCTGCCGCGCGGGTCACGAACGCGGCGTGCTCGGCCGGCAATGAAAAGCGGCCGGTGGTCGGGTCGAACTCGATCACACGCGCGGTGACCATTGCGCCGAGCCACTCCCGAACGTACCGTTCGTTCAGACCCGCCTGGGCCGCGATTTCATCCAACGTTGCGGGCGCAAGCGTGCTCAGGGTATCGAAAAGCCCGGTGCGATGACCGATAGAAGCCATCAAGCAGAGGGCGCCGTTGTTCAGAACGGTCACGAATCGTTCGGCGAACGCTTCGGCCTTCGCAGGATCGAAATCAGGTTGTGCGCTTGATGCTGACATGACGATTCCCTCCGGTCAGAATTATCTGGGTTTGCCCTTCGGCGAACTTCCCTTGGTTAGAGGGTCAGACATTTAGGATTTTATATTGTTGCCTTTACCAGCATAGGCACAGCGATTTACCAGGGAAAGTATAAAACATTGGTCCGCCGTTTAGTAGAACTAGCGGGGACAGTATACGATATTGGCCCTCCGTTTAGAATTTTCTGAGTCTGCCCTTCGGCCACCCCCCCTTCAGCAGAATCAGCGCCCATCCCAACCGCTTCTCTAGCGAGCGAGCCAAGCCATGCCGCCACCCCATCGCCTCCTCGCCCCACCGCCGATCTCAAGAGAAAAGGGGACTGTATGCGTGCTCGTCGGCACACGAGAAGATGGGAGACCTTGGATGGCTCGCTCCGGCAAAGCGCAGTCTCATCTTGACAGGGCTAGGCATTTTGAGTACAAAGATACCTCCTAGCAGCGACGCTTAGAGTGGTCGCGTAGGTGGACGACATATAGGGGGATACTTCCCCTAGGCAGTAGCAGGATGAAACCGGGGTAGGTAGAGCACAGTTCCTAGCCCACCTCCGGCGAATCGACGGCGCACCAAACACTCAGACGCCTTCTCGGGCGGAGCACGGCCCGCGAAGGCGTTTTTATTTCTTGCGAGCGGCAGGGCGCAGCTCGCTCAGCAGCCTAGCAAGGGAGGAGAACATGGGTCCATATCGGAAATTCCGGCTGATAATGCTCGTCATGGGACTCGTGAGCCTGGCGGGCATGTTTGTCTATCACTCGGCAGATGCCCAGACCTTGCGCGGCGTTCAAGGCGACCGTTATCGGATCTATCTCGGCTACCACGTCAAGCCTGAGGCGATCCAAGCGCGGTTGCCCGCTCCCTGGCAGCTCAACCCGATTGGGGGCGGCCCGTTGAAGGGCGCGAACTTCCTCGTCGTCCTGATTGAGCGCGTCCGCGATGAGGACCCCAAGGGAAAGCCCAAGTACCGTGGGACCAACCGGACTGTGGTGTATGCGGCGCCGGCCAAGGACCCACAGGCGGGAACGAAGGTCGCCGTGGTCCTGGGCGGGTTTTCGTCGAACCCTGCCGACGTCCCCGGCTTTTACAAGAACTACCGCGCGGCGACCGTGCGGGTGGAGCACGCCATCAAGAGTCACGAGTTGGACGCGGAAGCGATAACGGACGTCTGGGAGGTGCAGGACGCGACGGGCTCAGGTGGACTGGAGGTCCGCCTGGAGTCGCTGCGGAAAGTCAGCGCGCGGGCCCGGAAAAAAGGCACGTCGAATATCATCTCAGCCAAGGACCCGACCCTCTGGCGGATCTACAAGTACGATGCCGCGGTGGATGTGGTGAAAAGCGCGCCTCAAGGGATCGACCGGGTCCAGAAGTACACCTTGCGGCTCACTGATCCGGAGTTCGGCAAGCTCTTTGACGGTTCCGAGCGACTGATCGGGATCTTCGTGCAACCGTGGTATGTGCGGCAGGTGCTCGTAAAGTAACTGCGAAGGAAAATCGGGGTCAGAGTACATTTTCGCGCCACTTAGACGTGGGGAAAGTGGGGGTTCCAAGCCACTTCCCACAGGAAACCATCCGGGTCGGCGAAGTAGCCCGAGTAGCCTCCCCATTCGGCGTGCTGAGGGGGCTTTACGATGCGCCCACCCGCAGCACCGACCTCTTCGAGAAGCTGGTCCACCTCCATTTCCGAGCGAACGTTATGTGCCAAAGTAAAACCGCGGAAGCCAGATCCTTCAGCCGAAACGCCCGCGTCGGCCGCGAGGAGTTCTCTGGGATACAATGCGAGCCAAGTCTTGCCGAGCTCGAAAAACGAGATTGTGGGTGGCGATGGTAGACGGGGGAGGCGGAGAACCTCTTCATAGAAACGCGTCGCCCGCCCAAGATCCGAGACACCGAGACCCACGAAGCTGATACGAGGTTCCATGACGAATCTCCTGCAACTGCCTAACGGATGCCGAGCTCAGCGAGCCGAGCCATGCCGCCACCCCATCGCCTCCTCGCCCCACCACCACTCCGTGGATGGGGTCAAGTCTTTTGTTGACTAATTCTGCTTTCTCGGACTCCTATGCCTTCTCGGCATCCGGATCGTAGCTCAAGTTCGGTCGGAGCCAC
>JAZFQE010000122.1:0-4691 GCA_036444955.1 Gemmatimonadales bacterium | reverse complement strand
TGGGCGAACGAACTTAGCACTCGGCTGTCTGGCGCCGTCCAGTCTGACGTTCGGCTCGATCGACTGACGACGTATCGGATCGGGGGGCCAGCAAGAGTCGTCGCTCGGCCGCATTCCGTCGACGATGTCGCTTGCACACTCAGGCTCGCCGCGGAAGCGAATGTACCGCTGCTGGTCTTGGGGCTCGGCTCCAACGTGCTGCTGGACGATTCCGGCTTTGTGGGCATCGTCCTGCGCTTCGGCACTGAGCTGGCGGCCTTGAAGCAGAGCGCGACGACGCCAGCACTATGGGAAGCCTCTGCAGGTCTGCCGACCCCCCTTCTAGCCAGGCGCACAGCGAACGCCGGGTACGGAGGGGTGCACCGACTCATCGGAGTTCCAGGCACAGTGGGCGGTGGGATCTACATGAATGCGGGCGCGCACGGGCAGGACTTCAGTCGGGTAACAAAGTCGGTAACCGTTGTTACCAATGACGGGGAAGTCCAAACACTAAACGGTGACGAGATTAGCTGGAAATACAGAGACAGTCAGCTCGGCGATCACATTGTTGTTGGCGCTACGCTGGCACTGACTACCGAGGACCGCGAGAAGCTCTACGAAGATGTTAGGAGACACTTCAAGTGGCGGCGGGTTGGAACGCCGTTTGAACAGCCGTGCTGCGGTTCCGTCTTTCGGAATCCTCATGGCGATGAGTTGAAGAGCGGTGCTGAGCTCACGACCGCCGGGCAGTTGATTCACGCGGCCGGTATGAAAAGTTTCCGCGTCGGGGGCGCAGAGGTATCAACCAAACATGCGAACTATATTGTTAACCTCGGTGGAGCCACGGCGCGCGACGTACGATCGGTTATTGAAACTGTCAGATCGGAGGTTGCAAAAAAGTTCGATATTGAGTTGGAGCTAGAAGTTAGAATACTTGATCGAAACGGGAACGTCGAGCAATAATGAGCGATTACTTCGTTCACGAGAGTTCTTACGTGGAGGACGGAGCCGAGATCGGGGACGGAACCAAAATCTGGCATTTCTGCCATATCATGCCCGGAGCGCGAATCGGAAAGCTATGCAACCTCGGCCAGAATGTTGTGGTGATGCCCGGTACTGTGCTCGGAAACAACGTTAAGATCCAAAACAATGTCTCCATCTACGAAGGGGTGATATTGGAAGACGATGTATTCTGTGGGCCGTCCTGCGTATTTACTAACGTCTCAAACCCGAGATCGCACAAGTCGAGAAGAACTCAGTTCCAGAAAACCCTAGTTAAGCGCGGCGCTTCAATTGGAGCAAACGCTACTATCGTGTGCGGTGTTACCCTAGGTCGCTACTCGTTCATAGGGGCCGGAGCGGTCGTTACCGCTGATGTTCCAGCGTATGCTCTCATGGTGGGCGTTCCCGCTAGACGCGTGGGTTGGATGTGTGAGTGCGGTGAAAGACTGCACGGTCCCGATGGATCGCTTGCCTGTGAAACCTGCGGCAGAGCGTACGTACTGGTTGATGGTGAGGTAACAGAGAGACAGTGAGTGTCGTCAAAGCCCCGATGAAAGTGCCGCTGCTGGACCTTGGAGCTCAGTATCTGGGCATTCGAGACGAGCTCATGGCTGAAGTTAACGCTGTGATAGAGAGTCAAAAGTTCATTTTGGGGCCGCCGGTAGCCAGCCTCGAGAGTGCCATTGCGAGGATGTGTGGTGTGCAGCATGGCATCGCATGCGCTAGCGGCACGGACGCGCTGCTCCTTTCGCTGAAATTACTCGACTTGAAAGACGGCGACGAAATCATCACGACGCCCTTAACGTTTTTCGCAACTGCCGGCGCGATCTGCAATGCGGGTGGCGTTCCAGTATTCGTCGACATCGATCAGGAGACTTTCCTTATCGATTCAGCTGCGGTTGAGGCCGCCGTCGGTCCCAGATCACGGGCGATAGTTCCGGTGCATCTGTACGGGCAGATGGCAAGAATGGAGGACATGTTGCGGATCGCGGTGGCAAGCCATCTAAGTGTAATCGAAGATGCAGCCCAGGCAATCGGAGCGAGACGCAGGATCGATGGGGAGTGGTGTGCCTCCGGAGCACTGGGTACTACGGGATCCTTTTCATTCTTCCCAAGCAAGAATTTGGGGGGTTGGGGTGACGGGGGGATGATAGTAACGGAGGACGGGAGTCTCGCCGAGAGGCTGAGGTTGCTTCGCACTCATGGAGGGGCGAAGCAGTATCATCACGAGGAAATTGGAACCAACAGTCGGTTGGATACGATCCAAGCAGCGGTGCTGAGTGTCAAGTTGAAACATCTTGCCGGGTGGAACACCGCTCGCAGAAGGAACGCAGCGCTATACGATGAGATGTTGGCCGACGTAGATGGGATCCAAGTGCCGATAACGGATCCGCCCAACGAGCACACTTTCCATCTGTATACCGTCAGGGCTGACAGGCGCGACGACCTTATCAGTCAACTCAACAATTCGGGTGTTGGTTGTGCGGCTTACTACCCGAAGCCGCTCCATTTGCAGCCGTGTTTTGAAGAATTCGGCTATGTGCGTGGACAGTTGCCCGAAGCGGAGCGCGCATGCACCGAAGTTTTGTCGCTGCCGGTCTACCCAGAGCTATCGGAAGATCAAATCAATTTCGTCGCGGACACTGTGAAGGGGTTCTACCGATGAAGAGAACGCGCATAGCTGTCATCGGCGCGGGGCACTGGGGTCGCAATCATATACGCACGGTCTCGTCGATGACCGAGGCGCAACTTGGCGCAATCTGCGAAATAGAGGCGGACAAGCGGCGTCGGCTCGAGAAAGAGTATCCGAGCGTGCCCGTGACAGATTCGGTCGAGGAGGCGCTGTCGCAGGCTGATGCAGCAATCATAGCAACGCCGGCTTCGAGCCACGCTAGTTTGGCAACGACCGTGATTGACTTGGGCGTCCCCGTCCTGGTGGAGAAGCCGCTCGCGTTATCCGTCGCCGACGCAGAGTCCGTCGCTCAGTTGGCTGACAGGAAAAGTGTTCCGGTGCTGGTGGGACACCTGCTTATCTTCCACCCGGCGGTGGAGCGGCTAAAAGCAATCATCGATTCCGGCGATCTGGGCCGCATATACTACCTCTATAGCCAGAGAGTGAATCTTGGCCAGGTGCGGCCCGACGAGAATGCTCTGTGGAGCTTCGGTCCACACGACGTCTCAGTGGCGCTGCATCTGCTAGGTGAACTTCCCAATCGAGTGGCTGCACACGGGAGGAGTTACCTCCAACCTGGTATTGAGGATGTTGTCTTTTTGACGATGGAATTCAAGTCCGGCGCCATGTTCCACGTCCAGCTGTCATGGCTCGACCCTCATAAGGAGAGGCGTCTGACGGTGGTCGGAGAAAAGAAGATGATTGTCTGGGACGATATGCAGCCGCGGGAAAAGCTCAAGGTGTACGACAAGGGTGTGGACCGGCCGCCTGCATATAGATCCTACGGCGAAAGCCTCTCGATACGGGAAGGAGATATTTTTCTGCCAAGGGTGCCGAACCTCGAACCTTTGGTGCTTCAACTAAGCCACTTTGTGAAAGTGGCGAACGGGGCAGAACCAGGTCCCACATCGGCCAGTGCTGGCGTGGAAGTGGTCCGAGTTCTCGAGGCGGCCTCCAAATCACTGTCATTAGATGGAAATAGGGTGACCGTCGAAAAAGGGAGGACTGGTTGAACGCCGCTGACCTTCTCATTTCCAAAGCCGAAGACCGGTCAGCAACTTTTGCAGTTGTCGGGTTGGGGTACGCGGGTTTGCCGCTGGCCGTCGAACTTGCCACGTCCGGTTATGGTGTCATCGGCTTGGACGTCGCGAAGGCAGTGGTGGATGGGATAAACAAGGGGGTTTCGCACATAAGAGACGTGCCGAGTGGCCGCCTAGCGCAACTGGTGCGGGATGGGAAGATAGAGGCCACGTTAGATCGGGCTCGCATCTCTGAGGTCGACGCGATTGCTATATGCGTCCCAACACCCCTGTCTAAAACCAAGGATCCGGACATATCCCACGTTATCGCCGCTGCCGATGTGGTCGTGGAGCAAATGAGAAAAGCTCAGGCTGTTATTCTCGAGAGTACCACGTATCCGGGAACTACGCGCGAGCTATTGTTGTCGCGAATTGTGGGACGAGGTCTCCAGGTGGGCGAAGACGTGTTCCTGGCGTTTAGTCCGGAGCGCGTCGATCCCGGCAACCCAACTTGGCATACGAGAAATACGCCGAAAGTTATTGGTGCGATGACGAGCGAGTGTATGCGAGTAGTAGCGGCGCTATACACTCCAGTTTTCGACCAGCTGGTGCCGGTTTCATCCCCGGAGGCCGCAGAGCTTGTCAAGTTGTTGGAGAACACGTTTCGCAGTATCAACATAGGCCTCGCAAACGAGATGGCGATCATATGTGACAAACTCGGCGCAGATGTCTGGGAGGTTATCGAAGCGGCAGCTACGAAGCCTTTTGGGTTCGTCAAATTTCAGCCGGGTCCCGGTCTAGGAGGGCATTGCATCCCAGTCGATCCCCACTACCTAGCCTGGAAAATGCGGGGATTGAACTACAAGACGAGGTTTATTGATGTCGCCGATGAGGTCAATTCCGAGATGCCGGCCTTCTGGGTGCGCAAAATTGTCGAAGCCTTGAACGAAGACAGTAAATCCGTTCGTGGATCGAGGGTGCTAGTGCTCGGAGTGACGTACAAAAAGGACGTTGACGAC
>JAZFQE010000121.1:0-31464 GCA_036444955.1 Gemmatimonadales bacterium | reverse complement strand
ATGACTTCACGATCGCAGTGGTTCATAGTGAGCGGAATAGTTGTAGTCCTAGCTGGGCTACTCGGAGCCGGCCTGGTATTTACTCCCGATCTGTTCCTGGTAGCCGCCGGAAGCGACGCTCCGAATTTTGTCGCAAACCGGGTACGAACCGGCGACACCGTCACACTGGACGAGTATCGTGGCAATGTGATGGTGCTGAACCTTTGGGCGACTTGGTGTGGCCCCTGCGAGCGAGAAATGCCCTCGCTGGAGCGGCTTCATAGGTCGCTCGGCCCTGAGGGCCTGTTGATCGTGGCAGTCAGTGTAGACGAAAGTGGATCCGAACACGTTCTCGAATGGGTCGAGGAGCGTAGCCTCACTTTTGAAATCTTGCACGACCCCACGGGAAAGATCGGGCGCTCATACCAAACCACCGGCCTGCCTGAGAGTTTCATAATCGATCGCCACGGAGTGATAGTGAAGAAGGAGATTGGAGCGTTGGAATGGGACAGCCCCAATCAAGAGACATTCATCCGTAGACTCTTGGCGGACGCGGAATGAATCCGATCTACCCTAGGGATCTGAGAGCAACTCTGACGGCCAACTGGCCGATCAAAGTCACGGCCCTCGGACTCGCTGCCCTTCTGTGGGCGGTGACTGAGGCTGAGGAACCGACAACTCAGCTCGTCCCGGTAAACCTGGAAGTTGCTCCTCCTGAGGGTAGGGTTTTGTCCTTCAGGATCCCGCCGGTCCAGGCGCTCTACGCTGGGTCGAGTCGCGAGTTGATCAAGCTTTTCGCATCACCTCCGACTATACGCGTGCAGCTACCGGACACAATAAGTGGTGCTTCCTATTCTCTGGCCCTCTCGACTGACGACCTCATCCTCGGGCGGGACGCCGACGTCCAAGCACAAGACGTTCAGCCGCGCACCATCAACTTGATTTTGGATGACGTCGCCAGCAGGACTGTACCGGTCGTTCCACTCGTCAGGATAAGGCCCGATTCAGGTTTCGCTGTGTTTAGTGGAGTGGCTGTAATACCAGCAAGCGTTGAAATCACCGGGCCGCGTAGAATTGTTGAACAGATTGATACGTTACGAACCATCCCGATAGAGCTCACGAGAGTGACGGCCCCCATAAGGCGCGGCGTTGAAATCGATACCGCCTCACTAGGAGTCGTTCGCCTATCGCGCCGCTCCGTTGTTATCCTGGCGGAAGTCGGCCGGATTTCGGAGCGCGTGATAATGGGTATTCCAGTCAGGATTCGCGGCCAGCGAGGCATCTCCTGGACCAGCGAGCCGCCTGCTGTGACCGTAACGCTCAGTGGCCCGGCAAACCGCCTCGCCACTGTGACACGCGACAGCATCCAGGTGATTGCCAGCCCTCAAGGTAACGGTGCGCCGGAGACCGTCCGGCTCAGAGCCAGTGGGCCTCTTGGCATCGAGGTAGCCGCGACACGGGACTCAGCCGTCGTACAGCGGCGGAGAAGTGATTGAGACACTCCTCGCAATAGAAACGTCATGTGATGAGACATCGGCGGCCGTACTGGTGCGGGATGGCCGCGTTCCGCGGCTGGCAAGTCTCGTAATCCTTTCTCAGGACGTTCACCAGGTGTTCGGGGGTGTCGTCCCGGAACTTGCGAGCCGCGCTCACCTGAAGGCACTGGACCCCGTGGTTTGCACGTCTCTAGACGAAGCCGGTGTGCAGTTGAGTGATGTAGACTCCGTCGCAGTAACGGCTGGCCCCGGTCTTGTTGGGTCGCTGCTCGTGGGCGTTTGCTACGCCAAAGCGTTGGCAACAGCCGGCGGCAAAGCACTAATCGGGGTGAACCATCTGGAAGGACATCTCTTCGCACCGACACTGGACCACCCGGACCTCGATCCACCTTTTGTTGCGTTAATCGTGTCGGGTGGACATACAGCGCTATTGCACGTTCTTGCCTGGGGTCGGTACAGGCTGTTGGGTCGGACTCGCGACGACGCGGCGGGCGAGGCCTTCGACAAAGTGGCAGCAATGCTGAAGCTGGGTTATCCGGGGGGGCCCGAAGTGGAAGAGCTCGCTGTTCGCGGTGTAGACAAGTTCGACTTTCCGCGGCCAATGCTGGGTCGCGGCCTTGATTTCTCGTTCAGCGGACTTAAGACCGCGGTGCTGTACGCTGTGCGGGAGTCAAGCGATCTCGATGCCGACAGAGCCGACATAGCGGCATCGTTTCAAACAGCAGCGTTTGACGTGTTAATTGCCAAGGCCGAGCGCGCACTCGATCTGACCCGTTGCGACACGCTCGTGATCGGCGGAGGAGTCGCCTGCAGCAGCACTCTCGTTAAATCGGCAACCGATCGCTTGAGCAACCGAGCCGCCGTATGCGCAGCGCAGCCCAGGCTCAACACAGATAATGCGGGCATGATTGGAAGGGCCGGCTGGTTTCACCTCGAAGAGGGAAGAACAAGCGGCGCATACCTCGAAGCGGATCCCAACTTTCCCTGGCCCGGGCTCGAGATAGTCGAAACGGTGGCGTAGACACGTGAGGAGCTAAATGACTCTCTACCCGCTTGTATTTAATATCGGTCCTTTAGCAGTAACCGGCTACGGAATCATGATGATGATAGGGTTCCTCGTGGGTGGCTGGGCGATCCAGCGGGACCTGCACCGGAGGAAATTGAATGAAGACTACGCCGCCGACATAGTTGTTGCTGCCGTGATCGGTGGTGTCATAGGGGCAAAACTGTGGTACGTGGTGCTAACGCAGGACCTCGGTGCGATGCTTTCACGAGGCGGGCTGGTCTGGTACGGCGGTTTCATCGGGGGAACGGTGGCAGTGATTCTCAACTCCTGGATGAAGAAAGTTCCGATTCGACTCACCGCCGAACTAGTCGCCCCGGCACTCGCTGTAGGCTATGCATTGGGGAGAGTGGGTTGTTTCCTCGTGCAGGACGACTATGGCGTGCCCACAGCACTGCCGTGGGGGTTCAGATTTCCGCAGGGCCAGCCACCCACGACGGCTCAGAACCTGATGGATTTCGGAGTCTCGGTCCCACAAGGTGTGTCGCCAGTCGAAATCCTAGCAGTGCACCCAACCCAGCTGTACGAAGCCGCGGCCATGTTGCTCGTGTTCTGGTTCCTGTGGCGCTTGCGCAGGCACAGTCACGGCATGGGTTGGCTGATGGGTCTCTACGTTGCGCTGGCCGGCGTCGAACGCTTCCTCATAGAATTCCTGCGTGCAAAAGACGACAGGTTCGTCGGAACTTTTACCGTGGCACAACTCACGAGTCTGATTCTGATCGTGGTTGGAGCGATCGCCATGGCCCGGTTCGATCGGCTCCGCGAAATTTCTATTCCAAGCGGAGCTGCGGTAGCCAAGGGATCCGCCTAACCAGACGGTTCAAGTCAGACGCTCGAACCGAGCAGTATCACCACTCCGGCAGCCTGGCTGGACGTGTGCGAAAGGGAAACCAGCACTCGCGAAACCGAACACTCCTCAGCAACTCGCTTCGCCAACCCATGAAATTCGATCGTTGGTCCACCATCGCGTCGGCGAACGACCTCGATATCCCTCCAACCGATGGCGCGGGCGTCGTCCCTCAGCTGCAAACTCTTGTAGGCAGCCTCCTTGGCGGCGATCCGCGCCGCAACGTGTTGCCCAACGGCAGCTTGTCTAATACAATACCCCCGCTCGCGGTCGGTGAGTAATTTCTGAAGTACCCTCTCACCCTTCCGTTCGAGCATTTCCTCGACCCTCTTGACCTCGACCAGATCGATACCCACACCGATCGTATTCACTCTCGCCCTCAGCCGAAGACCAGCTGCCACAGAGCACTGAACCACGCCGGAGCCTCGAGGTACCCTCCCAGAACAAGACCCAACCAGATCGCGACCGCCTCACCAACCACTACGACGATGACAACAGGCGTTACCGATCTCCTCCAGCGGGAGACTTTGCTTGCCAGCTCCCGCCAATGGACAAGCTCTGCGGACGTCATCTCCTCCAACCGTTCCCATGATTCAGCCAACCGACGCGCGCATTGAACCACAGCTCTCTGCCACCTTTCTAGAGCGTCTCGTTGATCAACTGTGGCGTTTTCTACGATCCCAACAGCCTCATCGAGGTCATTCACCGCTCCCACCAGACTGGCACCGGTCGAGCCGAGGCGAGACTTCAGAACGTGCTTATCGTAATCACTGAGGGCGAGCTCCCCGCGACGACGCTGCGGCATGCGAGCTTCATTGGCCGCAGTCTCGATGTCGTGGGAGACGTGTTGCACCACTGCATCTACAACGTCCGAAACCGCCTGATCCCACACGTTGAGCCAAGTTTCACGGCCGAGCGCCGAAACGGCCGCACGGCGCTCACCGGCTGCCGCCAGGCGGCGAGCATCACCCGCGCTCTCGAACAGCTTAGTCACGATCCGCAGCCTGAGTCCGTCGAACGCGATCCGCCCGCCACTCCGAACTTCAGCGGACACCATCTTGCCCAGCGATGGACCCAGCTCGGGCACTCTGATCGGAACCAGAAGAGCGTTGGTCAAGCGAGAACAGCCTCAAGAACGCGCGGCGTATCTGACAGGTCATCGAAAACGGCGAAGGGTCCGGCCTCTTCCAATTCATCTCTCGTGTAACTCCCGGTAGTCACAGCGATAGCCCGCGCACCAATTTCCCTCCCGCATGTAATGTCAGCCGGAGTGTCGCCAATTATCACCACGTCGTGCCCGCTGGGTTCATGACCCATCAAAGAGGACGCCCTCTGCGCAGCTAGTCGGGGAAGATCCGATCGCGCGCGGCTGTCCGAACCAAAAGCACCTACAACAAACTGGTGAGGATCAATTCCAGCGCTGATGAGCTTCAGTGACGCGCCCCGTTCCAGGTTTCCGGTCAGCAGCCCCAACACAACTGCTTCACTCGACACCAACAGCTCGATGAGCTCCTTCACGCCGGGTAACACCTCGACGTGCACAGTAGCGGACTGAAGCTCGAGCGCCAGGAGTTCGACGTACCTCTTGCAAACGTTCTCCACCGATTCGAGATCGAACGCCTTGTCGGAGTCCGCCGCCGCCAGCAGCTCCATTACAATCTGCGGATCGGTCTTACCGTCGAAGCGAAACCCGTCTGGGGGACCCACCACTCCCATTTCGTCCAACAGGGCCCTCGTAATCGCACGCCTCCCCGCTCCATGGGTCATGATCAGAGTGCCGTCTATGTCGAACAAGACAAGCTTGACTCTGTTGTTCCTGGATCTCGAGGTCATTTCTAGGCTGACAGACGGACAGATTTGGTGCGGGCGCAGATACAGCCCGAGGCTGGATGCGGATACGAGATCAAGCGGTAGTAGCGGGAGCTTCGCCCTCTCCCGTTCGCTCCGCACATTTGGAACACAGGGTCACGCCCCTGAATGAGCAGATCATGCAGACGAAGGTACCGCATCCGTCACACGGGTACCCCTCGGACGCACGCTCTTCATTGCCGCAAGCGCGGCAGATCATCGCATCGGTTTCTTTAGCCATTTCCGATAATCTCCAAAACTAATAAGATCTGTTCGACGGAACTAAGATCTTCAGCGCACCGGGCATGACGTTGGCCGTGAACGGTGTCACACCGGCCTCCTCGCCATCCATCTGCACCGGCCGCGGCCCGTCCGTCTCAACCGTGATACTGCGCCCTCGCAGATAACGCACCCGTGGGCTGTGTTCGGCGCTCCCAGTCAGCAACTGAAAAACTACCCCTGCCGCCTCAAACAGTCCATTTGCCCGCAGCACTACGACGTCCAGTTTGCCGTCGTCCAGCCGGATACCACGGCGCAACCGAAGGACGCGAGGAATAAATTCTCCACAGTTCGCAACCAAGAGCGTCGTTCCCTCCGCTTCACTCACAACGCCGTCCACCGTAATCCTGTGCGCAACGGTCTCAACATTGCTCAGCGTTGCGGCCGCTTTGGCAATATACGCGCCAAAGCCCCACTTCCGCTTCTCTACGGCCGCGGTCTGGGCCATCAGCTCGGCGTCATAGCCGGTACCCGATGCAACCGCAAAATACCGGGTTCCTTCAGGACGTTCGATGACTCCCAAATCAATCCGACGGGCTTGACCGGTCGTGATCAATCGAGCTGCTTTCTCCGGACTCCGTGGAAGTCTGAGGTTTCCGGCCAGGAGATTCCCCGTCCCCCCCGGAATCAGCCCCAGCGGTATCTCCTTTCCGATCATGCCCCGCACCACCTGCATGGTCGTTCCGTCACCACCATAGACAGCAATCACATCCACGTCCGCCGTCCCGGAGGCAAGTTCCGCTGCCTCACCCGGGCTTGTGGTTTCAGCAACGTCGACAACCCACCCTTGCGTTCTGAGAGCGCCGGAGATTCGAGCTACCACGCTGGGTCGGGTTCGTGCAGCCGCCGGGTTT
The DNA here is from genome assembly GCA_036444955.1 of Gemmatimonadales bacterium. Classification (GTDB taxonomy): domain Bacteria; phylum Gemmatimonadota; class Gemmatimonadetes; order Gemmatimonadales; family GWC2-71-9; genus B16T1B5. The sequence goes on along the minus strand of JAZFQE010000121.1, from coordinate 25,098 downwards.
GTGATCATGAGCACTCGGGCCATCAGTAGCTTTTCTCCCAAACCAGGTCCACGCCGAGTTGGTACCCGAGCGTGCTGGATTGAGACCCCGGATCCGAACAGTCGCGCACAGGATCTCGACTGGCCGAAAACTTCCAGTTGCGGCTGAACCTAAATTCCATACTCGCTCCCCAGTTGAGCATCTGAGCGCGGTCGACACCCATCGCCAACGCCGCGCAGACGAAGACGATCAGAGCAGGGTTCACGCGCAACTTCACACGAGTCAGATGCGCGCTATTGTGCTTTCCTTGAACGTCAAATCTCACACCGAACCTGCCACGATACGAATCTAACGGGTCCTCTTGCGTTCCTATCGGCACAGCTGTGCCTGTCTCCTTGCCCCACCCAGCCACCCACTCTACCTTGAGCAAACCATGAGTATTTATACCCGTAAAGGCGACGATGGAACGACTTCTTACCGGGGTGGCGGAAGGGTGCCGAAGAGTGCCGCGCGTATCTCTGCTTACGGTGACGTCGACGAACTGAATTCTTTTATCGGCTTGGCGATGTCCACCGAGCCCGGAGATTTCGAGCGAGAAATACTCGAATCGGTGCAAACAACACTTTTTGCGATTGGGGGGCACCTTGCAACCCCTGATCCCGCGAAACTGGCAAACTTGGGCGAAAAATCGAGTATTGACGAGCGACTGATCGACGAACTCGAGAAAGAGATAGATAGAACGAGCGCGGAGCTCGATCCGCTCAAAGCGTTCATCCTACCAGGTGGAAGTGCGAAGGCCGCGAGCCTCCACATCGCTCGCACAGTGTGCCGGCGGGCGGAGCGAAGTGTCGTTGCGTTGTCCCAGAAGGAATCGGTAGAGCCGGTGATAAAAACGTATCTGAACAGACTCTCCGATTTGCTGTTTACCTTCGCAAGACTGGCGAATCACCGTTCTCGCATCCCTGACCGAACCTGGTAACGTGACTCGACACCGCTTTTTTCAAGTCGATGTGTTCACCGACACCCCGTTGGCGGGAAACCCTCTGGCCATCTTCCCGGAAGCCGACGATCTGGATGCCGATCAGATGCTGGCGCTCTCCCGGGAGATGAACCTGTCCGAGACGAGCTTCGTACAGCGCTCCGACTGTGCGACAAAGCGCGTGCGGTTCTTCACACCGACCGCCGAGATCCCCCTGGCCGGTCACCCGACGATCGGCACGTGGTGGCTGCTCGCGGAGCAGGAGCTCGTAGACCTTCCCCGTAATGGTGACACAAGAGTTACCCAAGAAACGGGTGCTGGCGTGTTTCCCGTTGATCTGTACATGAAAGAGGGGCGACCGGAGAAGGTGATAATGACCCAAGCTTCACCCCAGTTCGGTGAGTCGCTCGCTGATATCAAAGCTCTGGGCAAGGCGCTGGGAGGCAATGAGAACACGGTCGCCGATGGATTGCTCCCCCAAATCGTCTCGACCGGCCTGCCGCAGCTCATGGTTCCGATCTCATCGAGCGAAGAGCTAGATGGTTTGCCCAGCGGCGGGGCGGGATCCCAGCTTTCTGCCTTGCTAGGAGGCATGGGCACTGATTGCGCCATGTGCTATTTCTCCAATCCTACGAGACCACATCACATCAGATGCCGGATGTTTGCACCCGGGCTCGGCGTTCCGGAAGATCCTGCCACGGGAAGCGCATCGGGCGCCCTCGGCGCATATCTTGTGTCGCATGGCGTGGTTCGCCCCACCAACGGTTTCGCTCACATCACGGTGGAGCAGGGCGTCGAGATTGGAAGGCCCAGCAGCATCGAGGTGCAAGTAGCGGTTGGTAACGGCGGTGAGATTACCGAAGTCTGTGTGGGAGGAATCGCCATCACCGTCATCCAAGGGAAGGTGAACGTATAAACATCATCGTTCCAATACTCCTGTCTCCACCCTACGACGTCATCCTCGGAACAGGAATCCTCGACGATCTGCCAAGCATAATCTCCGAGTGCTGCCGATCCCCGCAGTGCGCCGTCATCTCCGATGCTACAGTCGCACCACTCTATGGAGAACGCGTTGTGGAAGCGCTCTCAGCGACAGTTCCTGCGCAACTCTTCACGTTCCCAGCCGGGGAACAGTACAAGACGAAGGAAACCTGGGCCGATCTCACCGACGGGCTCGCCTCTGCGGGTTTCGGACGCGACGCCGTGGTAATCGCCGTCGGCGGAGGCGTCGTAGGTGATGTGGCAGGTTTTGTCGCGGCCACCTACATGCGGGGCATATCCTACGTACAGGTTCCTACTACCCTGCTTGCCATGATCGACAGTTCGATCGGTGGCAAGACGGGCATAGACACACGCTTCGGCAAGAACATGGTTGGGACATTCCACCAACCCCAGGCCGTTATCACCGATGTCAGCACGCTGGAAACGTTGCAACCACGTGAGTTTGCCGCCGGCGTGGCCGAGGCGCTGAAACACGGCGCAATAGCCGATCCAGCGTATCTGGAATTCCTGTCAGACAGTCAATCCGAATTGGATTCCCGAGACTCCACCAGGTTGCTGGAGCTGGTGAGACGCAGCATCGAGATCAAAGGGAAGATAGTAGCCGACGACGAGCTGGAGGCAGGCCGGCGATCGATTTTAAATTTTGGACATACAATAGGCCACGGTATCGAAGCCGCGTCCGACTACAAGCTCTTGCACGGTGAAGCTGTTGCGGCCGGGATGGTGCTGGAAGCAGTGCTCGGGGAGTCTCTCGGCATCACTGAGGCGGGAACCTCCGGAGTGCTGGCACGGGCCGTGTCGAACTGTGGCCTGCGCCCCTCCCTCGATCCGTCGTGCAAGCCAGCCACTGTCATGAGGCACGTCGAGATCGACAAGAAGAAACAGGCTGGCAAACTCAGGTTTTCACTCCTCCGGCGCATCGGCCAGCCCGCTCGAGGACGAGCCGGAGAGTGGACTATTGAGGTGCCCCGAAACGAGTTAGAAAAGCTACTAGCTTCAGCTGCTTAACACCTGACAACACAACGACTTAGAGGCGTAACTTGTTCTTGGTAGTTGTGGATAAGTCCTTGAATATCAACAAGTTACCTGGTTTTCCTCATTACGTTAACATGGGTTTCAACGTTGAAAAGTGGATAAAATCCCGATGTGAATGCTTACGAATGATTTGTGATGTGGAAAAGAAAATTTTGCTTGACGCTCATCTGGGGATTTCCTATATTCGCGCCGCCAACGGGGCCTCTAACCCGGGCGGTCCCATCTTCCAAGTCACCAAGGTAATCAGAACATTGGGGGCGCATATATGCAGCGTTTGCGCGTGGGAAAGAAGCGGGCCTTTTTTCACGACACCGGCTCTACAGCGTTCGATCAGTATCTACGTGACATCCAAAAACTCCCACTAATAAAAGACCGCGAAGAAGAGCGTCGGCTCGCAAGGCGCGCTAGGAATGGAAATCGCACTGCGGCGGAGGCGCTTGTCACGGCGAACCTCCGCTTTGTTATTTCGTACGTCAAAAAATACCAGGGACACGGTTTGGATTTGTCGGAGCTGGTCGCGATTGGGAATGAGGGATTGCTCAAGGCGGTAAAGAAGTTCGACCCGGAACACGGAGTAAAGTTCATCTCGTATGCAGTGTGGTGGGTGCGGCAGGCCGTGCTCAAGGCGCTGGCTGAACAGACGCGAAGTGTCCGCATACCTCTCAATCAGAACAGCCATCTCATTCGACTGTCGCGCACGGAGACCTACCTGTGTCAGGAGTTGGGTCGTGAGCCCACGGACAGTGAAATAGCGAAGGCTCTCGAAGATAGTGTTGAGAACGTGCGGACCGCTCGTCGCATGACTGCCGCTGAGGTATCGCTCGACGCTCCGCTCGACCGCGGCGACAAGGACGCCGCTAGTTTAGGCGACCGGTTTGCTGGCCAAAAGGGAGACGAAATCGAAGCCGGCACCGATTGCAAGCTGCGCAGAGAGTTCCTGGATCGAATCTTCTCGCGGTATCTCACCCCGCGCGAGTGTAAGATTCTCTACCTCTATTACGGCCTAGACGAGGGCACTGAGGGACTGACGCTCGAAAAGATCGGAACACTGATGGGGGTGACCCGCGAGCGCATCCGCCAGATACGCGAGCGAGCATTTGAAAAGCTCCGGGAAAGCCCTGAAGCTCAGGCACTCGAAGGATTTTGGCAGGCGGCCTGAGCGGGTAGCTACCCCAGGGTTAAAAAGGGGCCGTGAGGTCCCTTTTTTGTTCCAGTTGTTATCTTGGCCTGTGTGCTCATTTGAGCTACTTACCTCGCTGCAGCACTGGCCAACCAGTCGAGACGCGCGCTGAGCTGTATGGCTCTCAAGAACTCGGTAGCTAAGGCTCTAACGGCCGTTGTTGGCCGCAGATGGCTGAGAGTGGCGCGGTCGGAACTGGAGACTTTTGCGTCAGACGGCCTACCCACCCTCCACTCGCTGCCGGCTGCCGTCGTCATGCCCGCCAACCGCGCCGAGGTTATCGGAGTAATTACCGTATTATCGCACCAGTCGATACCGTTCGTGGCCCGAGGTGCTGGTACCGGACTCTCCGGCGGGGCCCTCGCCGACCGTGACTCGGTCGTCATCGCCCTCACACGTCTCACCAGAATCATCCGGATCGATCCTGAGAACCGAACCGCTACCGTCGAGCCAGGCGTCGTCAATGCGCGCTTGTCGCAGGCAGCCGCCCAATACGGCCTGCACTACGCGCCCGATCCGTCAAGCCAGACCGCCTGCACGATCGGAGGAAATATTGCTGAAAATGCGGGCGGCCCCCACTGCCTCAAATACGGTGTCACGGTGAATCACGTTCTGGAGCTGGAGGTGGTCCTGCCCGACGGAGAGGCGGTCCGGCTGGGTTCACCGTCGGGGCAACCGTGGGGACCGGATCTGGTAGGGCTTTTTGTTGGAAGCGAAGGCATGTTCGGAATAGCAACAGAGATCAAGTTGCGACTGCTGCCGACTCCGACCTCAGTGATAGTCATGCTTGCGGACTTTGAAAACCTGCACGACGCAGGAGCAACGGTCTCCGACATCATAGCTTCAGGCATCGTTCCCGCAGCTCTCGAAATGCTTGACCGAAACTGCATACAGGCGGTCGAATCCTCGATTTACGCCGCCGGCTATCCGACTGATGTCGCCGCAGTCTTGCTAGCCGAGGTTGACGGGATGTCACACGAAGCGGTGCAGGAAGAATGCAAGTCCGTACGCGAGATTCTCCTGCAGGGCGGTGCTAGGAGTGTTTCGATCGCGGAACATCCCAAGCATCGAGAAAAGCTATGGCGGGGCCGGAAGAAAGCGTTCGGCGCCCTGGGAAGAATTAGTCCTGATCTCGTTGTACAGGATACAGTCGTACCGCGCTCCAAGCTCCCCGACGTTCTGGACAAGATCGCGGAGATCGGGGCGTCTCATAACCTGTCGGTGAGCAATGTCTTCCATGCCGGTGACGGAAACCTCCACCCCAACATCAACTTCGACGCGAGCGATCAGGACCAGTGCGAAAGGGTGGAGAAGGCAGCCGTGGAGATCATGAGGACGTGCATCGAAGCTGGCGGTACCATCACGGGTGAGCACGGCGTTGGCCTCGACAAGATTCGATACATGCCCAACATCTTCGATGAGGACTCTTTAGCCGCGATGCTTGCCGTTCGCACGGCATTCGATCCGGCCGAACTTGCTAATCCTGGCAAAGTTGTGCCGACATATGCTTGCAGCGAGTGGAAGGCAAGCAGGAACCTTCGCGCCGCCGCGCGATGACCATCTTTTCACCCGGCACCCCCGAAGAGTGCGCTAACACGATCCGCGAAGCGGCGTCGCTGGGTTGTAAGCTCGCTGTACAGGGCAATAGATCGTGGATGCAGGTGGACGGTGAGCGCTTTCTCCATACCCGTCGACTGGACACAGTTACTGAGCTCAGCGCCCGGGACCTAGTAGTAACGGTAAGCGCCGGTGTTTCATGGACCGATCTCCAGCAGACGCTGAAAGAGTCCGGCGTGTGGATAGCCCTGGACGTTCCCGGCCATAACCGCACGGTCGGATCAGTAGTCGCCACGGGCACGAGCGGACCACTTCGCTTGGGCTTTGGGGACATCCGAGACCACCTGCTAGGGATGACCTTCGTAACCGGTCACGGCCGTATCGTGCGATCCGGCGGCAGTGTGATGAAAAACGTGGCCGGATTCGATCTGCGAAGGATGAACACGGGGGCGTTCGGAGCTTTCGGCGTTTTAACCGAAGTCAGCTTGCGACTCCGATCCTTACCGAAAGTAGATCGCACCATGCTGGTCGACGGTGAGCGCGATCTTCTGGTTAAGGCGGCCAACAAATTACTAAACAAGGGTGTCATTCCAGCCGCCCTCGAGGTAATCTCACCTTCGATTACTCAACGACCGAACTGGGTGCTGGCACTCCGGGTTCTTGGCGGCGAGCGGCGTGTGGAGTCGGAGTTCAAACGATGTCGCCTGGAAGAGCTCGGGCCGCCGGATGGCATGAACGCCCAAGCCACCTCATCACTCTGGCAGAATGTGCTCGAGTCTACAACGCAACAGCCAACGGTTCTCCGCATAGGTTCGAACCCCACCGAGGCAACTAGCGTACTCGCTGCTCTAGACCAACATCTTGGCGGCGATCACATCACGTACAATCCCCAGTACGGAATTCGCTGGTGCGGTTCGTGCGAAGCTGAATCTCTCGTAGCGCTCCGCGCCCGCTTGTTCGATCTGGATGTTCCAGTGACAGTGGAGCGAGCTGAATGGAAGTTCCTTAACAAGGTTGGTTTTTTTGGACCGCTTAGGAACGGCGTACAGAATATCGTTTCAGCGCTCAAGACCGCCTTTGATCCGATGTCGGTCTTCGCAGTGTCGGACGTGGTAGGTTGAAGGGAGCTCTTGCAGGGCTTGATCCCTGCGTGCACTGCGGCTTTTGTCTTCCAGCCTGTCCGACTTACCTCGCGACGGGTGATGAAGCAGACAGTCCCCGCGGACGAATCGTCTTAATGCAGTCCATAGCTCATGGTCTGATTGATCCGCACGACACAACCGCTATCTGGCACCTCGACCGGTGCCTCGGCTGCCGTGCATGTGAGCCCGCATGCCCGTCAGGTGTAAAGTACGGCGAGTCCCTGGGCGAGATTCGCGTTCAGCTCAACTCAGCCAGGCCCGCTTCCCTCGTAGCTAGAGCAGTCGCCGGGACCTTTGCCGAAAAGCGCGTCCGCCGGCCGCTGATGGCGATGGCGAGATTATTCCGACCATTAGCCAAGGTTCTCGCCGGGCCTTCGCGCGTTGGCTTCGCCCTCGGCATGCTCGCTGCTACCGCTCCCTGGAGACAGGCCGGAAAGCACTCTCCCAACAAAAGGGCCCAACCCTCCGGTCAAGCGAAGGCCGCCCTATTTAGAGGGTGCGTGATGGAAAGCCTGTTTCCTCACATACAAATCGCAACCCGTCGCACCCTGATGGCCAACGGAGTGGAACTCACTGAGGTATCGGGACAGGGTTGCTGCGGCGCCTTGTACGCGCACGATGGACTGCGAGATCAGGCCAAAGAGCTGGCGCTGAGAAACGTCACCGCATTCGCTCGCAACCAAGCCAGTACAATTGTGGTCGACAGCGCCGGATGCGGGGCCATGTTGAAGGAATACGCTCGATTGCTGGTTGACACTCCTCTCGCCGAGGAAGCCGGGCGTTTTGTGGACAGAGTCCGTGACGTAAGCGAGCTGCTCGCAGCACGGGGACCGCGCGCGGGCGCCGCGATTGAACGCCGCGTTGTGTACGACCCGCCCTGCCACCTGCTTCATGCCCAGAGAGTTTCGGAGGCTCCACTACAGGTGATGCGCGCGATACCCGGGCTCGACCTTGTCCTCTGCGAGGACGCGGGCCTATGCTGTGGGAGCGCTGGAACGTACAACCTTACGCAGCCCGAGCTGGCGCGGGCCGTGCTTGCGCCAAAACTCGATCAGATTGAAGCATGCAATCCGGACGTGGTGGCAACCGGCAACCCAGGATGCATCATGCAGATTGGAGCGGGCCTAGCGGCGAAGACCAACACGACTCCCGTGCTGCATCCCGTCGAGCTGCTGGACTATTCTTATGAACTCGCCGGCTATTACGGCGCAGACAAATAGGGGCCGCGGTTAGCTAGATTAAGGTTATGATCCCAACTTCTGTCGACGGACCATTTGTGATTTCGCAGGGCGACCTCGCGACCCAGCACGCTGAAGCTGTCCTGGACAGCGCGGTGATTGCTCGAGCTGATGTATCCGTGATCGATCTCCGCGGTCCAAGAGCTGTCGAATGTGCGCAAGGCATAACGACGAACGATGTTGCAGGAGCTGGCGACGGTTCTTTCATCTACGGGGCAATTCTCACCCCTAAGGGAATGATCATATCTGACCTGTGGAGCGTGCGTGACAACGATACCGTTTCCCTGATAATCCCGGCTCCCGCAACCGAGAGTGTCAGCTCTGTGCTACGGAAATCGATCCCTCCCAGGCTAGCGCGAATCAACGATCTATCCGATGAGACGGTCGTGTTCCGGCTAGTCGGTCCCAGGGCGCTCGAAGTCGCATCCAGTGCTGGTTTCCATATTCCGGATTCCGGCCACACCGTCTGGTGCGTGGTTGATTCCTCCAAGTGACTGGTCAACCGACCAACCGACCCGGCACCCTTTGCTCTTCAGTTGAACGTTCCGGTCCATGATGCAGCCCAAGTTAGCAAGCATCTGCAACAAAGCGGAGCCGAGCCTGGACCCGATACGGCTCTTGAGCTGGCAAGGATACTCGCAGGTTGGCCAAGGCTGGGGAGCGAAATTGGAGAAAAGACGCTGCCCCAGGAAGTCAGATTCGATGACATCAATGGTGTGTCATATACGAAAGGGTGCTATACGGGCCAAGAAACGGTTGCCCGTCTCCACTTTCGGGGACATGCAAACCGGGGGCTCGTCGGTATCGCTTGGGATGACCAGCCGGAGCTCGAGGTAGAGTCGATAATTCAGGGCGACAGCGAGATAGGCAGGGTTACCAGCATCGTGTGGCTGGATCCCATAGATAAGTACATCGGCATGGGGATGGTCCGCTTGACCTCTGACCTGTCGCAGCCGGTCGTCGCCTCTAACGCCGAGGCAAGTCTATTAGAACTGCCGTTTAGATTCGACTCTTAAGCCTCCCGTGAAGATATTTGTGACCGGCGGATCCGGGATGATAGGAAGCCATTCCGTTGAGAGGTTGGTTGCAGACGGGCATGAGGTGCACGCGCTGGCACGCAACGAAGCCGGTGCTGAGCTTCTCGAGTCAATCGGCGCCAGAGTAGTACCGGGAAGCGTCGAAGATCCCTCTGTCTGGGAGTCCCTTGAGGGCACAGATCTGATACTCCACGCCGCAGCCGTCCTGTCACGGCGGGCAACTTGGTCAGAGTTCGAATCGGTCAACGTCGGGGCCACTCGGCTCATGATAGGAGCTGCAAAGCGGCTTGGTGCGCGCATCATTCATATCTCTTCCGTGGCGGTATACGGACGAACCGGTATTCGCCCCATAACAGAGGAGGCTCCTTTTGGCGAGCTCAACGAGATGGACTTTTACTCCCGCACGAAGCGGTTGGCCGAAGAACTTCTCTGGGATGAGGCGCCGCGGAACGGCGTGAGAGCTGTTGCACTCCGGCCGTGCTTCGTGTACGGCGAGCGTGATCGACTTGTCGTTCCACGACTCGTTAGGGCCGTCCGTTCGCCCATCATTCCCATTGTGGGACGTGGTGACAACAAGCTGTCGATGGTGTATGCGGGAAACGTAGCCGATGCCGTGAGGGCCGCGGTACAGACGCCTGAGGCTTCGGGTGCATTCAACGTGACAAACGACGGCAACCTAACCCAGCGGGAGCTCTTTCAGCTGATCGCCGAAGCGGCCGGCCGATCGATCATCACTCTCCGCGTACCGACAAGAGTTGCAAGCGCGGCGGTGCAAGCTAGGAGCGTGCTAAAGTTTCTCATTACGCGTCACAGCCGCGCCGGATTCGCGACCAACGCGGTCAAATTTCTGGCACGCGAGAACCCTTTCTCGTCGGAGCGGGCCTACCGGGAGCTCAACTGGCAACCGTCCACCCCACCGGCTGAGGGGCTAGCTCGAGCCGTCCGCTGGTTCGTCGCAAGCGGCGGCGCAGGCCACACCACTTGAAACATCGAGGCAAAACACTGAAAATCAATCAAATGTCCGGGCCCGCTACTCTCTACGATCTGAAACAGACCGAATGGTCGGATCCAACCGTTCACCGTCGAACGGTAAAGGACGAGCTGCGCGCCAATATTGTCTGTAAACTGGAGGCTGAACAACCTCTCTTTCCCGGAATCGTCGGTTACGAGGAATCCGTTCTTCCTCAGTTAGTCAACGCAATCCTCTCGAAGCACGACTTCATTCTGCTCGGCCTCAGAGGACAAGCCAAGAGCAGGATCATCCGAAGCTTGATCAGCCTATTGGACGAGGAAATTCCCATTGTGGCGGGAAGCGAGATAAACGACAACCCGTTCATGCCGGTCTCTAAGTACGCAAAGCAAATCCTGGCTGCGAAGGGTGACAGCACTCCGATAGCATGGGTGTCCCGTGAGCAACGGTTCATCGAGAAACTTGCCACGCCCGATGTCACGGTTGCCGACATAATTGGAGATGTCGATCCGATCAAAGCGGCTCGCGGAGGTCACATCTTGGCAGACGAACTGACAATGCACTTCGGACTGCTCCCCAGAGCCAACCGCGGAATATTCGCAATCAATGAATTACCGGATCTGGCTGGCAAGATTCAGGTTGCGCTCTTCAACATTCTGGAGGAGGGTGACGTCCAGATAAAGGGGTATCCCGTGAGGCTACCGCTCGATGTGCTCCTCGTGTTTTCCGCCAACCCAGAGGATTATACTGCGCGCGGAAAGATCATCACTCCGCTGAAAGATCGGATCGGGAGTGAGATCAGCACTCACTATCCCGTCCTAGTAGAGCACGGGATGGAGATAACTCGCCAGGAAGCATGGGTCGAACGGCGTGAGCGACCGATGCAGATACCAGAATTCGTCGCCGAAGTAGTTGAGCGGGTGGCATTCGAGGCGAGGCTGGATAAGCGCGTTGATCACCGCTCAGGAGTCAGCCAACGACTTCCCATAACGATGATGGAGCACGTTGTTTCCAACGCGGAGCAACGAGGCATCGGGAACAGGGAAAAGTTGGTCGTGCCCCGCATTTCGGATGTTTACCTTGCCCTTCCAGCCATCACTGGTAAGCTCGAGCTAGAGTACGAGGGCGAGCTCCAGGGACCCGATAAGATTGCGACAGATCTCATTCAGGCCGCCGTCGGGAAAACGTTCCAAGCGCGGTTGAACGGGCTTGCCTGTGAAGAGATCGTCAATTGGTTCAATGAGGGTGGTGCACTCAAGATCTCCCCCAACGAACGTTCGGACGTATGCGTTAAGGGGTTCAGCATCGTACCCGGTCTCGTGGATCTCGTGCAGGAGATGGGTCTCGCACCTCGGAAAGATCCAGCGACGCTCGTATCGGCATGCGAACTCGTACTGGAGGGTCTCGTGGCGCAGAAGCAAATTTCACGTAACGAAGAGTTCAGTTACTCGAGGACAAAACGCGAAACGCCCCCTGCTGGAGGTTTCGGCGGAGAACAGAATTTGTTTGCATGAGGTTGCACGATGGAACGAACAATCAGCAGAGCTGAGGTGCTCAGCAGCGCAACGCCTCGATCGTTCAATCGTTCAGTCGTTCAATCGTTCAGTCGAAGACCGGCGTTCTCATGAGTGTCATCACTATATCCCGGCAATATGCGTCCGGTGGTTCCGACGTCGCAAAGCTGGTTGCTGGGAAGACCGGATGGACGTTGATTGACAACGAGATGGTCGACATGGTCGCGCAACGGGCGGGACTCAACAGAGAGGAAGTTGCCGAACGGGAGGAGCGCGTGGCCGGAATCATCGACCGGCTCGCAAGCGCGCTCGCCCTTTCCTCGGACGATCTCTACGCCACAGGTGGCGGAGTTCCCACTCCGATACCCGAAATACAAGATCTCGCGCAGGTGACCGAGACGGTCATAAGCGGCGCAGTTAAGGAAGGAAACGTTATCCTAGTCGGGAGGGGAGCGCAGGCCTATCTGGTCAACCAAGAGAGCGCATTACACGTGTTCGTCGTGGGTTCACGCGAGGGCCGGATACAGCGCGCGATTGAGCGGCTGCGAATTGGGCGGGAAGAGGCAGAGAGTAAGATCGACGACATCGACCATAGCCGTCGGAAGTACGTAAAGACCAACTACGGCAGAGATTGGGAAGATCCAGCCAATTACGATCTTTGCATCAATACGAGCGAAATCTCACTGGAGGATGCGGCAGACCTGATTGTCAGCGCGGTCAAGCAAAAAGGGTGGTGCGACTGAAGGGCCAGCAGGACCCGCATATGTGGTTCATTCGCTTTGCCGATCATCACACTTAGGCCCGTTTAATCATTTCATCGGTCCCTGAGTATTACCTGGTTCCCAACAATTCCTTGTTTCGCCCCACAACCAGCGCTGTGAACAGCACCACCACCGTCCCACCAAATACCAGCGCAGGCGGCACACCGTAGTTTTCTGCAAGCCAACCCGCTAGCAGTGCTCCGATAGGACTCAGGCCGAGGAACGCAAAATTGTAGACCGCCATAACCCGGCCGCGGAAACGATCGGGTGAGAGAGCTTGCAGCAGCGTATTCGCAGTTGACGTCGTCAGCACCATGGCGAGACCCAGCCCCGCGAGCACAACTAACGCGAGCGGCATCGACCTGGCTAGTGCAAGTAACAGCACGGAGCTGCCGAAGAGCACCCCGCTCACAGCGATTAGCTTACCTCTTGTCACCCTGGACGCAACTGTCGCCAGACCTAGCGCGCCCACCAGCGCTCCCACGCCAGCTGCTGACACCATCCAGCCGTACGCCACGGCTCCGCGGCCCATCACGTCTCTGGCAATCACCGGCAGCAGTATTTCGTAGGGAAAGGCAAACAGCGCCAACACTGCAACGAGTTGTACAACAGTGAAGATCCGATCGTGCCGGCCGACGAACCGCAGTCCTTCCTTCAACTCTCCCCAGGCGGAACTTGCTCGCTGTGTCCTCACAGCCGGTGTCATTCGCAGGCGCACCAGCGCGACAAGTGCGAACACGAAGGACAGTCCGTTTAAGAAAAAGCACAAAGCAACACCGAGTGTTGCGATAAGTGTTCCCGCTAAAGCAGGCCCCACGATGCGAGAAGCGTTGAACGCCGAAGAATTGAGGGCTACTGCATTGGTGAGATCCTCTTTACCCACGAGTTCGATGACGAATGCATGACGTGCCGGAATCTCGAACGCTATCGCCACTCCTATCATGAGGGTGATGACCATGATGTGCGCCACGGTGACCAGTTCCGCATAGGTCAGCCACGCAAGCAGAAACGCGAGCGACATCGAGATAACCTGAGAAACAATCATTAGATGGCGTTTGTCGACGCGATCCACCACCACCCCCGCATAGAACGAGAGAAGCATGATCGGAATTCTGGTGAGGGCACCCACAAGGCCTACATAGAACGGCGAGTTCGTGAGCTCCAAAACCAGCCACCCCTGTGCGATGTGATGCATCCATAGGCCGACCACGGACGCTGACTGACCGGCGAAAAAGATGCGGAAGTTGCGGTGACGGAAGGCAGAGAAGGTGGAGACTGGCACGACAGAATATAACCGTTGAACGACGGCAGATCTTGCACCTTGCGCGGAAACTGCTCTTGCATATCGTTCAATCGTTCAATCGTTCAATCGTTCAATCGTTCACCCGTTCACTTGTTCCGTTGATGAAATTTTTCACTTACTCCAAATACGTCCCCGGCCTGATCGACGGCATCAACGTTCAAGAGCTACTCGATCAGTTGAGTGATTTTCTGCTTCAGTCAGGCTTCGCAGGTGGACACCACTACCCTCCCTACTGGGAAGATTTTGGTGATGCGGGTGATACCTCGTCCCTGGATGCGCTGAAGGACGCAATTCTCAGAGCTTTGATGGAGTCGGGAAAGCTGACTCCCGAAATGTTGGGTTTACTGAGAGGCGAATCCACTGGGGACGAACGGCGCGATGCTCAAATCCAGAAAGAACTAGCCGAGTTACTCGATCAGATCGTTCAAAAGCTCATCGACGAAGGCTATCTGACGACGGAGCAGGTTCCTCAGATGCCAAGCGGCCACCAGGCAATGGCCGGCGCCTACGGCGAGGCACGCTCGGCCGCCAAACAAGTTCATTTCAATCTCACGAGTAAGGGAATTGACTTCTTGGGCTACCGGTCGCTCAAGAATTTGCTGGCTGCTGTGGGCAGATCCAGCTTCGGAAATCACGATACAAAATTCCTGGCCACGGGCGTAGAGGCAGAAGCCGAACCCAAGCACTACGAATTCGGTGATACGCTGAATCTTGACGTGAACGCAACGTTGAAAAACGCCATCCAACGCGAGGGCTTAGGGATCCCGCTCAACTTGGAATACTCCGACCTGATGGTTCACCAATCCGAGTACCGGTCCAGCGCCGCCACCATCCTCATGCTAGACTGCTCCCACTCGATGATCCTCTATGGTGAGGATCGATTCACCCCGGCGAAGAAAGTCGCGCTCGCGCTAACGCACTTAATCCAAACGCAGTTTCCCGGCGACTCCCTAAGCGTCGTTCTGTTTCACGACGGTGCTGAAGAGATACCGTTATCGCAGTTAGCCAAGGCGCAGGTCGGACCGTATCACACAAACACCGCGGGCGGACTCAAACTTGCGCGAAAACTCCTGATGTCCCAGAAGAAGGACATGCGGCAGATTATTATGATTACCGACGGGAAGCCAACCGCCATCACGTTGGCCGACGGTCGTGTGTACGTGAATTCCATGGGCTTCGATCCCAGAATCCTCAGGGAGACGTTCAGGGAGGTCACGACCTGTCGCCGCAGCGGAATTATGATCAACACTTTCATGCTCGCACGCGACCGATCGCTGGTCGAGTTCGTGAAGGAGATGACGGCGCTATGTCAGGGGAAAGCTTATTTCACCAATACGATGACGCTAGGGCAGTATATATTGATGGATTTTATGAGACGAAAAACTAAGAGAGTTTGAGGGTCGGCGGGTCGGCCACGAAGTTAAGATCGACAGCCTCTTGAAGTCCAGCGGTACCCGCTTGCTTTCCTACATCCTATATCTCTCCAACCACTGCAAATCAAACTCGTCGTAGTACACAGCGTAGGCTACGTCCTGGCCGAAGCCAACAATCTCCCGACCCGGCGGAAGCACGACCCGCTCTGTTAGCTCGCCCGCCGAACCGAACACATCGTAAAGCTGCGCCGAGCCAGCGGGGACGCTACGCTGCACCCATGCGTTACCGTCCAAGTCGACGAGCACCGCCTGCCGAACGTAGAAAGGGGGCATGGTTTCCGGCCACTCGTAGCCACTGACGTCGGGTCGGTCGCTACCGCTGCCGCGGCCGAACGACATTGTCCTTACACCATTATTCATAGTCACCATCATGCTCAACCCCCCGCGACTATTGCTCTCAACCCAGGCTTCTTTCTCGCTACGGCCGACGCGTTCAGGATCATAATCAACTAGATGCCCCCGTCTGGTCTCACTATCGCCGATCCACTCGACGTAGTACTCCGGTGACCTCGCCACCGCAACCATACCATTCGGAGCAACGTTCCATGCATCCAATGGTGACATAGGCACCGGTCTGACTTGCACGTTGCGGCTGTTGGACCTACCAGACGTCGATACGCGCATTGTTTCGATCTTCACCGCTCCCAACGTATCGATGACGTCGGTTCTGCGATCCCAGCGCGCTATCGCGGCGGAGTCAGGTAGTTCGGGCCCGGAGCCACGCATTCTCCTCCGCCCCGACATCGCTGGGGGTTGGAAGTAGACCCTACCCTGACCATCCACACCCACCGGTATCAACACCACCATCTGGTCTCCGACCTGCCGGGCTATCGGTTGCGTAGACCCGAACTCTCCGTTGGGTCCGAGAGCGGTCAATCTCCCGTTACCCAAATCCACAAGGAGGGTGGAATCTCCCGGGAGCGGGTACAGGGCATCCGGGATCCTATATTCGGCGGGGCCCTGGCCCTCCCTACCAATAATCTCCATGTCACCTGTTCCGAAGTCGATAAACGCCACGAACTGGCCGATCGCATCCGCCACCATCAGTCGGCCGTCGGGCATCTCGCGGAGGCCGCTTACGATGCTGAACCCCTCAGGAAACTCGGCGTCAGCCTCGAGATGGCGTTCGGGAACCTGCGAATGTGAGTTGGCCGCTGCGACTCCAATTCCGAGGAGAGCGCAGAAAACCGGATTAAAAGAACTCAGACGCACCTCTTCCTCCAGCTCAGTTGAAAATCTCCGTTCGAGCTATGAGATGATTGGGAGGTGGGAAGGGTCGCAGGCCCGCAGGCCTCTAACGCTCGTCTTTCGACGGCCCGTATAAACCTGGCACGGGCAACCCCGCCTGGCGCATGAGCACCGTGAGCTGTCCCCGGTGGTGGATCTCGTGGCTCATGAGAACTCTCATCGTGGTTCCCTTGCTCCACTTCTCGCCGTAAACGTCGTCCACCTCTTTCAACGTGTCGTCGGTCCAATTCTCTTGTACTGAGTGAGCCAGATTCTCGGCCGCCCGCGCGTATTCCGATTTTATGCCGGCAGCATCGAGCGGCATAGTCGTGGCGTGATTCGGAGCTTCTATCTTAAGTCCTGCGAGAGAGGCGATCGTCCCCAGCGAGACTGGAAGGTGCCAGGCAAGCTCGGCAAGTGATCTATACCCTTTCGCCACACGCTGACTTAGAGATTCATCCGTAATATTGCCCAGCAACTTGGCCGTCTGTGCTGACTCGAACTTCCAAACCTTGAGGAGTGTTTGTATGGAGGTGAACATTGGTTGCCCCCTGTGGATCGGTGAGTTAGAGAAATGATACCGGACTGTGGGGAGGTCGGGAAGTCGGGAGATCAGAAGGATCACCTTATGTGCAGCGCTCGACTTGCCCGCGATACCCGAATATTATGGGGGATGACCCAGAAAGTGTCTGAAGTTGGGATTGTCCGGGAAACCAATCTCTACCCAACCTCCCCACCTCATTACTTCCCCACCTAGGAACCCATGTTCGAAAACATCTTCGAGACGGTCAACTCGGGTTTCGCCCAAGCTCTGTACGAGGAGTTTTTGCGCGATCCGGCAGCAGTTCCGCCAGCGTGGAGAGAACTTTTTGAGAGCGGCGTCACCGGTGAGGAGCCGGTTGCAACCTTTCAAACGAATAGTGGTAGTGCGCCTATCACAGCAACGGTTCCCGACGACATTGAAGCAGAGTCGGTTGGGTCGAGTCAGCCCATCAAAGGGCCAGCCCGCCGACTGCTTCAAAATATGGAAGAAAGCTTGCGCATCCCCACCGCGACTTCTTTCCGGGACATCAACGTCGGAAAGCTTTGGAACTACCGACAAGTAGTCAACGAGAAACTCAAGGCCCGCGATGCCAAACTCTCCTTCACCCACGTGATTGGTTGGGCAATCGTCAAGGCATGTAGCTCGTTCCCTTCCATGATCCACGCCGTGACCGAGATCGACGACGAACCGCATCGCTTCGATCCCAGCGGCATTAACCTCGGGCTGGCGGTGGACGTTGAACGCAAAGACGGATCTAGGGGACTACTGGTCCCGGTAATCAAGAGCACCAACACGATGACGTTCGCGGAGTATCACACCGAGTACGAGCGTTTGGTCGCTGGCGCGCGCGGCAACAAGCTACTGCCCGATGCTTATATGGGAGCAACCATAACGCTCACAAATCCGGGCACGATAGGTACTGTCGCCTCCGTGCCGCGACTGATGAAAGGTCAGGGCTCGATAATAGCAACCGGTGCGATCAGATCGATCGCGGGTGACCGCGTCATGACGATCTCGAGCACGTACGACCACCGCATCATCCAGGGAGCCGTGTCAGGCATGTTCCTGCGATTAGTGGACCAATTGCTTCAGGGAGAGGAAGGTTTCTTTGGCGAGATAGCACAAACAATGGGCGTGCCGATCCCCGACCTTGTCGTTCCGTCGTTCGATTCCACTGTTGCTTCTTCCGTCGAGACATCTCAACTTCCCGACCTTCCGTCCGACGCCATCTACCACGTCGCCGCCGCTATGTCTCTAGTAAAGGCGCATCGCACTCACGGCCACAGGGCCGCCCGCCTCGATCCGCTCGGCAGCGAACCGCCCGGTGATCCGGCATTGGATCCCAAGCCCTTGGGCCTCACACCTGAGATAATGGAAACGATTCCCTCAAAAGTTTTGCGCACATACGTGCCGGGTGAGACTCTGCGCGACGCCTATCCAAAGCTGCGCGAAACATACTGCGGCACGATAGCGTACGAGATCGAGCACATAGACGACCATGAAGAACGCGTCTGGTTGCGGCAGGTGATTGAGTCCGGTGAACACCGCGCACTACTCAGCGTGGAGGAAAAGAAGCAGTTGCTGTCCGATCTGACCAAGGTCGATGGACTAGAGCGTTTCCTGCATCGGAGCTACCTGGGCCACAAGAGATTCGGGATCGAGGGACTGGACGCCTTGGTACCGATGCTGCGACGCGCGCTGGAACTGGCCGCGGACCAGGGAGCCAGAGAAGTAGTGCTCGGCATGGCTCACCGCGGGAGACTCAATGTGCTGACCCATATAGTTGGTGTTCCGTACGAGACGTTGTTGGCGGAATTCGAGGGCGGCAAACAGGTAGAGGAAACGCTGGCTCCTAAAGGCGGCACCGGCGACGTCAAATACCACCACGGTTCGTCGGGTCTATTCGACACTATCGGCGGTAGGAAAATCACCGTGACATTAATGCCAAATCCAAGCCATCTCGAAGCGGTAGATCCCGTCGTGATAGGACACGCTCGTGCGACCCAGACAGATCGCAGCGGACGCATAGCCACGTACGATACGACTTCAGTGTTGCCAATCCTCATCCACGGCGACGCCGCATTTGCAGCGCAGGGTGTTGTGGCAGAGACGTTCAACCTCTCCCGCTTGGAAGGATACAGCACAGGAGGCACACTCCACATTATCGCCAACAACCAAATCGGCTTTACGACGGATCCGGAACACGCCCGCTCCACCGACAACTCCAGCTCACTGGCACTCGGCTATGACATCCCCGTCATACATGTGAACGCGGACGACCCCGAGGCATGCCTCTCGGCTGTGAACTTGGCGTTGATGTATCGCCAGAAGTTCAAGGTGGGATGCGTAATAGACCTTGTGGGTTACCGCCGCCATGGTCACAACGAGGGAGACGAGCCAAGGTTCACACAACCTCTCATGTACCAGAGAATCGATCCCCTCCCCACCGCTCGCGAGATCTATGCACGAAAGCTTGCTAATGAGGGTGTCCTACGAGTCGAGGAGGCTGAGAGAGCTGCGGAGGAACACTACAACTTGCTTAGGTCAACACAGGAAAAACTGACTGAAGAAATGGACCTGGCGGGTGAGGGCAAAGAACCCGACCGAATTTCCGCCGCAATGAAGGCGTTTACCGAGCCTGAAACGGCGGTCAGCGAATCAGTGCTGCGCTCCCTAAATGAACAACTCCTTGCAGTGCCCAAAAGGTTCACAGTAAACCAGAAGCTAAAAAGACAGTTGGACAGAAGAGCTCAAGGTCTCGGAGGTGAAGCCGTGATAGACTGGGGACACGCCGAGTCGCTCGCGTTCGCTTCGCTTCTCGTCGAGGGAATTCCTATCAGGCTGTCGGGGCAAGATTCCGAGCGCGGCACGTTTAGCCACAGACACGCCGCGCTCCACGACGCCAGCACAGGCGAGCGATACGTGCCGCTTCAAAATCTCGGTGAAGCCAAAGCTCCGTTCGAGCTCTACAACAGCCCACTGTCGGAATATGGCGTGCTCGGCTTCGAGTACGGTTACAGTGCAGCGGCGCCCGAAACCTTAGTCATCTGGGAGGCCCAGTTCGGTGACTTCGCCAACAGCGCGGAAGTCATTATTGACCAGTTCATCATAGCGGGGCTCGCGAAATGGGGTCAGACAACCAGATTGACGCTGCTGCTACCCCACGGGTACGAAGGTCAGGGTCCCGAGCACTCGAGTGCTAGGATCGAACGCTATCTGGCCCTCGCCACTGAGGGCAACATTCGCGTGGCTAACTGCTCGACCCCGGCGCAGTACTTTCATCTTATGCGTCGACAGGCCAAATCTGAGGAGATCAGACCGCTGATCCTGATGACACCCAAGAGCCTACTCCGCCTTCCACAAGCGGCGTCAAGTCTGAGCGATCTGGCCGCGGGCCGTTTCAATGAGGTTATTGATGACCCAACGCAGGTGGGAACAAGAGATGAGGTTTCCAAGCTCGTCTTCTGTTCCGGCAAGGTGTTCTACGACGTCGTAACGTCTCCATCGCGCGCCGAAGCCAAACACGTAAGCGTGGCGCGTGTTGAGATGCTATACCCGTTCCCCGAACACGGTGTAGCTGAAGTCATCAGCCGCTATCCCAATGTTTCGGAGATTGTCTGGCTGCAGGAGGAGCCCGGCAACATGGGCGCCCGGAAGTGGGTGGTTCCCAAGTTGGAAGAAGGGGCTCCAAGAGGGATAAGGGTTAGCTATGTTTCACGGCCAGAGCGTTCGAGTCCGGCTGAAGGTTATCCCGCGGCACACAAGGCAGAACAAATTCGTCTCACAACTGAAACGCTGAGTTAGTATTATTGGTTCATCAATTTTGCTAACCACCGTGATAACTGAGATCATGAGTTGAGCCTAGTCATTCTCCGCGTGGTCGTGTTCGCTGTGTTTGCCGGGAGTGTAGTTGTCGCTGTTGGCTCTTGGCTCGTTCGGTCGAAGCGCATCAACCCATTTGGATCCACTGCGAAGATGATTCGTTCTCTCGCCGACCCAGTGCTTAGTCCCCTTGAGCGGTTGATTCTGCGCAGGGGGGGAAATCCCCAGAATGCAGAGTGGTGGCTGCTGGGAATAACGGCTGTCGGCGGTATAGTCGTCATATCTCTAACAGGATGGATCGGCCGACAACTAGCACTCGTTGCCGCCGCGGGAAGCTCAGGACCTAGGGGGTTGCTCCGACTTTCGATCTACTACGCTGGCCAGATAGTTCTTATATCGCTTGTGGTTCGCGTCATCGGCTCGTGGTTTGGTGTCGGCCGCTTCAGCAAGTGGATGCGACCTTTCTACCTTCTTACCGACTGGATAGTGCAGCCGCTCCGGCGCATCATCCCACCGATTGGAAGGATCGATATAACTCCCATTGTTGCCTGGTTCGCGCTACAAATTGTCCTTGGCTGGATCATCAGGATACTGTGATGCTGCTGGATATCTACGTGCAGCCGAGGGCCAAGAGAACCGAATTTGGCGAACTGCACGGTGGAGCTGTAAAGATCAGAGTCAAGTCGCCCCCGGTGGACGGTGCTGCCAACGAGGAGCTGATAAAATTTCTTGCTATCCAGCTCGAGGTTCCCAGATCAGCCGTCACGATCGTGACGGGTCGAACCGGCAGGCGCAAGAGAGTTTCCATTACGGGCATAACCCGGAGGGAGATTGCCGAGAAATTGCGGTCACTCAGCCCCTTGCCTCGAACTGGAACTTCCTTAGATTAAAGCCCACAATTGACCGTGGTGATTTGAGGATATTGCAGCCACGCTAAACAAGTCGCTAAAAACCCGCCTCGGCGCGTTAGCGACGGGGCTTTTTTCGCGACTACTCCGGCTGCATCATTGAGAAGAGACAGAGCACATACAGCCCCTTCCAAACCCCTCGCTACTCACCACTCACTAACAAACGAAATGCCTACGAAGCTACAGGATCTAATCGACGACGGTCGTGTCCACGTGGTAGACGGCGCGATGGGAACGATGCTCTATAACAGGGGCGTCTTCGTCAACATCTGCTACGATGAGCTGAACCTGAAGAACCCGAAGCTGGTGCGCGGGATCCATGAAGAATACGTCGCGGCAGGTGCGGAGGTTATCGAGACGAATACCTTTGGCGCAAACAGAATCAAGCTTGCCGGGTACGGGCTTGCGGATCAGACGACCGCGATAAACCGTGCAGCCGCCCAACTGGCCACGGCAGCGGCAGAAGGTGCGGCGTCAATCGTAGGCGCTATCGGCCCGCTTGGAATCCGTATCGAGCCCCTCGGTCCAACCGCCAGGGAGGAAGCGAGGGAGTTCTTCCGTGAGCAGGCAGCTGCCCTGCTGGAGGGAGGCGTCGACGGATTCATTCTGGAAACATTCAGCGACCTGTCGGAAATCTACGAAGCGCTCGCAGCGATCCGGGAAATCTGCGAGCAGCCCATCATCGCGCAGATGACGATCGGCGAGGATCTAAAAACAGGGTACGGGACCGATCTGTCGACGATCGCGGCTCGTCTGACTGAATGGGACGCGGACGTCATCGGTCTCAATTGCTCTGTAGGACCATCGGGAATCCTGGACGCAATCGAAGAAATTTCGCGCTACACGGACAAGCCTCTCTCGGCACAGCCCAACGCGGGACTCCCCAAGGCGGTAGGCGACAGGAAGATCTATCTCGCCAGCCCGGAGTACATGGCGACCTACGCACGCAGAATAATCGCCGCGGGTGCTCGGTTCGTCGGCGGCTGTTGTGGCACAACTCCGCAGCACACCAAACAGGTTCGAAACTTTATCGCGAGCACCCAGCCGCCGCTGGATATCAAGCGGCCGCCACGGGTCAAAGTGACTGCGGAAGCGAAAAAGGACCCGCCGCCTCTCGAGCAGCGATCCAACTGGGGCGCCAAGCTAGCTCGCGGCGATCTGGTAACGAGTGTCGAGATTGTTCCGCCGAAGGGAGCCGATCCGAGCAAGATGATTGAGCAGTGCACGCAACTCAAAGACGCAGGTGTTGACGCTGTGAACGTTCCAGACGGACCGAGAGCTCACAGTCGGATGGGAGTGCTGCCCGCAAGTATCTTGATTGAGCGTGAAGTGGGAATCGAAACGGTCATCCATTACTGCTGCCGCGACCGCAACCTGCTTGGGATGCTCAGCGACCTCTTGGGTGCGTCGGCAGCCGGGCTGCGCAATCTGCTAATCATAACTGGGGATCCATCCAAGACTGGACCCTACCAAGAGGCCACGGCCGTGTTCGACATAGATAGCATCGGGCTGACAAATCTGGCCTACATGCTCAACCACGGATTGGACCCCGGTAAGAATCCGATCGGCGAACCGACACAATTCGTGCTAGGCGTGGGAGTGAATCCTGCGGCGGTGGACCAGAAACGTGAGATATCGAGGTTCAGGTGGAAGGTCGAAGCCGGCGCGGAGTTTGCCGTAACGCAACCCGTGTTCGATCCCGACCAGCTGGAGAGCTTCCTCGAGCGGACCGAGAACTTTCGAATACCTGTGGTGGCCGGTATATGGCCGCTCGTGTCTCTGCGCAACGCTGAGTTCCTTGCTAACGAGGTCCCGGGAGCGAGCATCCCCGCTACGATTATCGCAAGGATGCGAGTTGCACAGGAAGGGGGCGATGAAGCCGCCGTTGCGGAGGGCGTGGCGATAGCGAGAGAGACGTTTGAACAGATTAAAAAATCGGTACAAGGCATACAGGTGAGTGCACCCTTCGGCCGAGTGGCGGTTGCCCTCGACGTTCTCAATGAGTCTCGGCACTGATATGACTCGAGCTGAGCGAATAGCGCTCCTACAGGAGCAGCTAGCAAAGCGCATTCTCCTGCTTGACGGCGCAATGGGAACGATGATTCAGTCGTACAAACTGGGCGAGGATGATTTTCGTGGCAGTGATTTCCGAAATCACGACCGGCCCCTCAAGGGCGACAATGACCTACTCTCGATCACTCGGCCCGACGTCATCCGCGAGATCCACCAGGCCTTTTTCGAGGCTGGCGCCGACATCGTCGAAACAAACACCTTCAACGGCACCACCATCTCGCAGGCTGACTACGGGATGGAAGGTAATATCTATGATATCAATTACGCCGGCGCCTCTTTGGCCAGATCGGTGGCAGATGAGGTTACGTCGAAAGATCTCACTAGACCTCGCTTCGTCGCCGGGAGCGTAGGACCCACTAACAAAACGCTGTCGCTTTCCCCCGACGTTAGTAACCCCGGCTATCGCGACGTTACGTTCGACCAGCTCGCAGCCGCATACCAAGAGCAAGCTGTAGCGCTAATAGACGGCGGCGTTGATCTACTTCTGGTGGAAACAGTTTTTGACACCCTCAACTGCAAGGCAGCTCTCTACGCACTTCGGCAGTTACTCGACGAGCGTGGCTGGGACATACCAATCATGGTGTCGGTAACCATAGTAGATGCCAGCGGCAGGACTCTGTCCGGCCAAACACCCGAGGCGTCCTACAACTCTATACGACACGCCGAACCTTTGAGCGTGGGAATCAACTGCGCGCTCGGCGCTGCTGCGATGCGGCAGTATGTAGAGGAGCTAGCAACGGTTAGCGACACGCTCATTAGCTGTCATCCGAACGCCGGCCTTCCCAATGAATTTGGCGAGTACGATGACACACCCGAAATGATGGCTGAAGTCTTGGGAGAATTCGCGTCGAGCGGTTTCCTGAACGTAGTGGGTGGATGTTGCGGTACGACGCCCTTGCACATTGAGGCGATAGCGAACGCAGTGTCACAGAGTCAGCCCCATGCGATTCCTCGATTAGAGCCCCACACGCGCCTCAGCGGCCTCGAGCCACTCACGCTACGACCGGACTCTCTGTTCGTTAACATCGGAGAGAGAACCAACGTAACCGGCTCCCGTCAATTCGCGGATCTCATCAAGGAAGAGCGTTTTGAAGATGCGTTGACAGTCGCGAGGCAGCAGGTCGAGAACGGCGCGCAGATGATCGATGTCAATATGGACGAAGGCATGATCGACTCCGTCTCGGTCATGGAAACATTTCTGCGTCTCATAGCATCTGAACCCACGATAAGCCGAGTTCCGATAGTCATAGACTCGTCGCGCTGGGAGGTGATCGAAGCTGGCCTAAAGTGCATACAAGGAAAAGGCGTGGTCAATTCGATAAGCCTCAAAGAGGGCGAAGAGCCATTCATCGACCACGCACGCAAAATCAAGCGCTTCGGAGCGGCGGTCATCG
>JAZFQE010000120.1:0-2141 GCA_036444955.1 Gemmatimonadales bacterium | reverse complement strand
TGGTTCGACCGGCCGCGAGGATGCGGCATGAAGTCGGATGATCGAGCGATCCACGAAGCCCACCTCCTCACCGCCACTTGCGCCAGGCCGTGATGCCGTTGGCGGTGAGGTCGGAATGTCAGCTCTTCTGCCGGCTGCGTCCGCTGCACCTCGGACAGCAGACTTGGTGATGAGTGCCCGGTTTCGTCGCTATTGACCCGGAGCCGACGTGGGGCCGCGATTGGACAGTCCTGGTCTATGGCCAGCATTGGTCAGAAACGGATTGCTTTCGGGCTATCCATATTCCATGTGCGGAACCCCCGCCGCTACCGACTGCAGCCATACCTAGTGCATCGAATGTGGATCAGTAGGGCGATTGGCGGTGATACACTGTCATGCCCTTGGCCGTGGCGACGGAGCGGTCATGTCAGCACAGACGATCATATGCGGCGCGATCAGGAATCGAGAGAGACTTGGGTTCTGGCTTGGGGTCTGGTCCGACGTCCCCCGCCGAGAGGTCGAACCACATCTCCTTGGTTATGACGATGATGGAGAACTGACGCTTGGCGCGTGGCAACTTGCAGGCGGGAGCGGTAAGGGCTGGCGTCGGTTTCACGTAGCCAAATTGACCGGGCTATCCACAACTGGCACCAATTTTTCAGGTGCAGGGTCAAGGTACCCGAACAAGCGAACGATGGTTCGGATCGTGTGTCGCCTGTGATGCCGTCGCAGGTGCAAGCGCACAACTCTAAACTTGGGCCACCAATACAGAGTCGTCCGTTTGCACCAGAGTGTCTAATGGATGAGCGTGATATTGCGTTGCTCTATGGAGGGCGGCGGTATGATGACAACAGTTGTCGTAACCCACTCCGAACGGGACCGCCGTTCGGTCAAGATCAAGCTCAGCGAGCGCGGCCTGGATTTGTGCCGGCAACTGGCAGATATGAAGGCGTGTCACCGAGGCGCTGACCGATCTCGGCGGCTCGTACTAGCGCCTGGTCATGAGCAGAGCGGCAAAATCGAAGTGGTTGAGTAACTTCATGCGCTGCAGCTTGCCGTCGTCGCCGGACCTGGCTGACAGAATGGCTTGAAGACCTTCAGCTAGTACTCTTTGCTCTCTGTCTCTCCGCTCTTTCTTTGTCGAATCGTTATAATCTGGGGCCATTTCAAGCGCGGCTAGGTGCTGTGCTAAGAACGCAAGAAAGTCTTGTTCGGAACGATACTCCATCCTCTCTGTGGCTTCGGAACATCGTGAAACGTATGATCGTAGCTCCGGGATAGAGGTACATCCGGGGGATTGACACCCTCGAACAACAACTGAAGTAAGTATCATGGCAGTGACGCTTACTTTCCTGGTCGGGCGTAACAAGCTCTTCCGGGAGGGCCTAAAGAGCCTACTGAGCGGATCTCAGTTTGAGGTGGTCGGCGAAGCGGATGACGTGAGTCAGGCCCGCGCCCCGTTGGGTGACCAGACCCCGAGTGTCGTTCTCCTCGATTTCTCCGCAGAACTAGAGCACGCGGTGGACGACGTCACGCATCTGCGCGGGATCCTGCCAGAAGTGAAGATTGTCATACTGGTGGAGGCCCTTAGCTCGCAATCCCTCGCGGCATGTTTGGGCGCGGGGGCGCACGGATATCTGATCAAAGATATCTCTGTTGACGCGCTGCTGCAGTCGCTGCGACTCGTCATGCTCGGCGAAAAGGTATTCCCCACGCATCTGGCTGCGCTTCTCGTCAACGGTATGGCCGACACGGCGCCTGCGCGCAAAGCCACGTCGCACGGCTTGTCAGAACGAGAGGGTCAAGTCCTGCAGTGCCTGGTCCAAGGCGACTCCAACAAGATAATCGCCAACCGGCTGAACATCACCGAAGCGACCATCAAGGTCCACATGAAGAGCCTACTTCGCAAGATCAATGCGACCAATCGGACCCAGGCGGCGATCTGGGCCCTGAAGAACGGTCTGGGCCCCAACGTCGCGCCAACTGAGGCGGCAGAGTAGACACATCGCATTCAGTCTGCCGAAGTCAGCGTTCAGTGAGTGTTAGTAGGATGTCGGCGTACCAGGCGCAGTTCAGCCCGAGCGCTTCGTCTAATTTCAAGTCGCGTGTACCAACATCGAGCCGCGCCGAGTGGACGCCGAGCAACATCCAAGGCAGATCGT
>JAZFQE010000119.1:0-3223 GCA_036444955.1 Gemmatimonadales bacterium | reverse complement strand
GAAGGCGCGGCGATGAGCCGTAGGCGCTCGGGTGGTCTGGCCCCTCGGGCGCCTTCTCCGTGAAGGCGGTGCCGGGTGAAATCACCTCCGGACACCGCCCGGGCCGTGGCCTGCTGCGCGCCGGTGCCGTAGGGCAGTAGATGTAATTGGCTGTTTGCATCACTAGCCACCGTTACCCCGAGGCGCTTAATCGACCATCTGTTCGACCGGCTGGGTCGCGGCGCGAAGCGGGTGGCGGCTTCGTGCAACTCAACTGGGACTCACACGTTCGGCGCATCGAACCTGCCGTATTCCGCGCACTTGGCCCCCAACGGACGCGGGTTCGATTCCCGCCGCCTCCACCATTTGCCTTTCTGTTTTCAGCTACTTACGAGCAGCCGTTTCGGCTTGCACTCCGCCTGCACTCCAGAGCCGAAAAATGCGCGCGGTCGGACTCGGGCTGTCGGGACCGCCCTTGCCGAATGCGGAGACCGGCCGGGCTACGAGCCCGCTCGGCGATGTCTCTGAAGCCCGAACCGATCGGCCAGCTCTTGACCAGGAAGAACACTTCGGGACTATCGCTCGTGGCCTCTTCGCTGACCTCGTCGTACTTAGTGAAAACCCAATAGAGGATATTCGCAACAGTCGCTCTATCGAAGCTGTATTCAAAGAGGGAAGACGATTCGATCCGGTAGAGTTGATGTCATCTGTCCACTGATACAGCTACCTGTCGCCGTACTCGCGGCCGCAGATTATGGCCAACGTTAGGCTGAGCTTGCGCAGCTTGAATGCCCTATCCGCTCCTCGAGGAGCTCCCGAAGACGGCCAGCGGCAAGGCGGACAGAGGCTCTCGCTAGCAGCGTTTCGCCAGGGGGGAGCGCTGCGTCAGCTCACACCTAGTTGTGTCCACTGGATGGGTTACTGCTGGATTAGCTGCCCAAAAAAATCGTCGCGGTTCCATCTGGGCGCCGATTGGGTATTGGCGATGTCCAGAACGATTGAGAAGTTGAGCTCGGCAAATTCTGCACAGGCAGTGAAATCAAGACCTTGATTCATGTCATCGCTCGGCTGGTGGTAGCGCGTCCTTCGCCATTCGCGAAGAACACGCTCTCCGTCGATGCTGGGAGCCACGGGTTGAAAGCCTGACATCAGCCAAAGGCTTGGTATGCCCGCCTTTATGAATTCAAAGGAGTCGCCTCGAATGAGAAAAGCCTCCTCAGGTTGAGGATCCGGGCTCACCTCGAAGTCCAGGCGTTTTGCAGCGGACTGTGCAATCAGTCCCAGGGTTGAATGCTCAAATCCCCTTGCCACGATGTCTGCTGGTCTAAATATGACAACTGGCTCGTCGATGTTCACAGCGGCCGATATGCTACCTCGCTCAAAGTTATGGACAAAATAGTTAGCCCCCACGTGGCCCCGCTCCTCCCCTGTGGTGGCAACAAATACAACGCTTCTCGATTGGGCCTGTGTCAATTTTCCGAACGCTCTCGCGATTTCGAGTAGTACGGCTACACCAGCGGCATTGTCGACCGCGCCGTTTCGAACAACATCCCCGCTTGGCTCAGAAGACACACCTTGTCCGTCTATGTGGGCGGTAACCACGATGTGCTCTTGGGCAAGGGCTGGATCGCCGCCGGGAATGCGAGCCACAACATTCTGGCTCTCCAGATCTTTGTGCTGTGTGACGATCCGTAATTCGACACTGTTTGCTCTCACGCCGATAGGCACGTCGCCGGGGTGAATCCCTGCAATGTACTTACGCACGACAGCATCATCACCGTTGGCACCGTCGAGCATCTTGTGAAGGCCCTGCTGGCTGAGACTTCCGAGGTAATAGTTTCGTGTAGAGGCAGGGGCAGGTTCACCGTCCGTGTCTAGCCAATCCAGCCGCGTGGAGTTGGCGACGTAGACAGTCCAGGGCCACATTCTGTCGATGCTGTCGGTCCAACCTATCAAGACACCTGCCGCGCCATGGGCGATGGCATTGGACACTTTGTACTCAAATGAGGTGTAATAGGCAGCTCGGTTGGCGGGCCAATCGACATTGGTAGGCACGCCGAAGAGCACGATTACAATCTTGTCACGAACGTCGAGTTCCTTGTAATCATCCCAACCCAGATCGGCGTCACTTATCCCAAAACGTGCAAACTCCACGGGTGCCTGAAGAGTGTGATGCTCATCGCCCGGGCGGCCAAGAAACACGTAATCAGCCGCATACTGTAGAACGTCGGAGGCTGAGCCTCCGACCTTCATAAATGATTCTTTTACGTTGACTGTACTTTCCCGCAGCGGGACGCGCTGGGTCACGACGTCAGTGACTCCCACAAGTCTCAACTGCGTGGCGACGTACCGCGCGGCTATCCGTTCTTCTGTGGAGCCTGTGGGTCGCCCCTGCAGTAGGTCGTCGGACAGAAAGCTCGTGTGAGCCTCCAGGGCGTCAGCGCGGAACTCGGAGCGGCTGATGTCTTTCATATCGGTGTGCTTCCCACGGGGTTGTTCCTCGCAACCAACGCCCCCAACAAGACTTACGCACAAACAAGAGAGCAGGGCAGCCCGCACAGTTTTTGTCTCCTTTTCGTGAGCACTGATACCCCATCCCGCCGCAGGGCTCCCCATGGGGCCGGCGGTTCGACTCCGCTAAATCTCATCGCCGTATTCCCAACAGACAACCACACGACCGAGGTATTGGGGCCAAATCCATTGATCGAAGAGGAGGAATAGCGGGTGGTTGGAGCGGACCCTATACCGCTTCGTAATCGCTCAAGTCCACGGTTAAACGTCTGCTATCGAGCAATTCATTGTACGTCTGGTTGTGGCCCTATGACAGTTCAACCAATGGATCAAAATTCGTTCTTTCCAACACCTGAATTACGGTGCCAAAAGTCAAGCGCTTTTTCGATTGCGCCGTCCCGATTGTTCTCGAGATCAGTTTTGGGACCCTGATGCTGACGCTGATGGTATCGCTTGGAAGCAGCGGGTCTCACGTTCGAGTCCTGGGGGCGCCACGGGAAGCCGCCATTCGGCCTCAGACCTGCGAACTTCACAGAATCTCACCCCCCTATGATGCTTATCGGAACCCGAAACGCCCCCTTATCCTCCCTATCATCCCACCGCGATTCGGATCGGGGGGGGCGACATCGAGTTCAGCCCCTTCCAGCCCCGAGTGCCTTGACCCGGTAGATCCACCCAGATCCCTCTCTCCGTCGCAGCGCGCCATCGCTCTGCGCTGCCGTACTGGATCCAA
>JAZFQE010000118.1:0-3137 GCA_036444955.1 Gemmatimonadales bacterium | reverse complement strand
CGCATACGGCGTCCTCTTTCTCGTAGTGCTCGGGTGGTGGTTATGGCTCCCGCCGAGTAACGACCGCGACTGGCAGCGCGATGTCGCCAAGCTCGCGACCGCCACCATCGACGGCGACCGCGTCACGATCCACAACGTCCGTAGCTTCGAGTATCGTTCCGCCGAGGACTATACGGAGCGATGGGAGACACGCACATACGACCTATCGCGTATCGTCGGCATGGACATCTACTTCTTCTATTGGGGATCCCCCTGGATCGCGCACACCATCATAAGCTGGAATTTCGAGGACGGCCCTCCACTAGCGATCTCGATCGAGACCCGTAAGGAGCGCGGCGAGTCGTATTCGTCCACCCTCGGCTTCTTCCGACAGTACGAGCTCTACTATGTGGTGGCAGACGAGCTGGACGTGATCCTTCTCCGGACCAACTACCGCAATGATCAGGGGTATCTCTATCGCTCTAACTTTCGCCCCGATACGGCACGGACCTTTCTCGTCGCCTATCTCGATGAGCTGAACCGGCTTGCGCGAAAGCCCAAGTGGTACAATGCGTTTACGCACAACTGCACGACGTCCATCCGAATCCATGCGCAGGAAATCGGCATCGCCAGGTCATGGAACTGGCGACACCTCGTGAACGGCAGGGGACCGGAGCTGCTGTACGATCGCGGCTTGATCGACACGAGCCTGCCGTTCGAGGAATTGAATGCGCGGAGCTTCGTGAACGACCGGGCCAAGGTGGCAGGCGCCGTTCCCGACTTCTCACGGCGCATTCGAGAAGGGCTGCCGCCGCGCCCTTCCCCCCGGTAGCCGTCGCTGTTTGGCGAATCTTTGTTGTGACCGGACATAGTCACGTGTGCCAAATTTGTGCCACTGTGATAGTTGGTGAAACAGGAAATCAGCGAGTTACGTCGGTTTTGCGGATGCGGCAAGCGTCGCAAGTGACTGTTCTAGTTGAAATGTTAAATTAGTCGGTGTGACTTCGAACCAGGTGGTCGCAGACTCGATTTCTGCATGGCCCTCCATGAAATCAATAAGTTAGGGAGACGTCGGCTAGTGCCCGCCCGCCGTGTAGACGCTATGTAGACGGCTGCACGTCGACTTCGTCATCCAATAATCCTACTCGCAGTCGGCAGCTTTCGACCCATCACAGCCATTGGAGTTACGCCTGTGAGTGACGACGCCTGTTCTCATGCTTATGACACTCGGTTATTCTGCAAGGTCAAAATCTCGACTGCATGAATCAATAATGTTCATCAAGACACCGGAACAACTAAGAGCGGCCGGAAAAGAATATTTCCATTGCGATGGTGCGCTGCGAACAGTTAGATACCTGACAAAACCTGATGGTATGGGTTTTTCTGTTTCTGATGTGTATTGCTCAGCTGGATTTGATGAGATTCTCTGGTACAAGCATCACTGGGAGGCAAACTACATTGTCGCTGGTCGGGGAATCCTGGAGGAGATTTCGTCGAATAAAACGTGGGAACTAGAACCGGGAATGGTTTATACCGTTGGTCCGAAAGACCGGCATCGGATCCACGCTATGGATGACATCCACGCAATCAGTATCTTCAATCCTCCGTTAAGCGGTGATGAGACTTACGACGAAGATGGGTCATTCGAGCCGTCAGGTGAGTTGCTACTTGGCCCCGGCACTTTGTCGGTTAAGTATCTCGACGAGTTACGCGCCGCTGGACGTGAAAAAGTAGTTGCCGGGGGAAGTGCTCGGAGTATCCGTATTCTGTTGCAGGAGGACAACGTGGGTTTTACTCTGTGTGATGTCAACCTAGACCGCGGGAACAAGAGTGTGCTCTGGTATAAACATCACTGGGAAGCCAACTACATTCTTCACGGGCGCGGAGAAGTCTCCGATCTTTCGAGCGATGAACAATGGGTGCTTCAGCCCGGAGTAATGTATATCGTGGGTCCAGAAGACCGACACAGTATAGAGGCACTTACCGACATTCATCTGATCAGCATATTCAATCCACCACTTCAGGGTGACGAACAGCATGATGAGGAAGGTACCTTATCCGCTTCGGGACCCTTGCCACCCGGGATGGCTGCGACGAGAGAAAAATGACAAATTCCGCGCTTTGACCGACTGCTTCTGGTTGCGACCTCAACCGATCGACGCAACACATTGGCTAAATCGCTCGGCTGGTGTTTCGAAGTCCCACCTTGTTGGGCAGTGGTGGGCGGGAGCCTTGAGGAGAGACGCCAGCTTCGCGCTGGCGAGGATGAAGCTACAATGGGCCCTGTGGCTGGTCAACGCGTATTAGGAAATCAGAAGAAACAGTTGTCGCCGGCCGCGGC
The DNA here is from genome assembly GCA_036444955.1 of Gemmatimonadales bacterium. Classification (GTDB taxonomy): domain Bacteria; phylum Gemmatimonadota; class Gemmatimonadetes; order Gemmatimonadales; family GWC2-71-9; genus B16T1B5. The sequence goes on along the minus strand of JAZFQE010000118.1, from coordinate 817 downwards.
GGCGCTGCTCCTCGCTTGTGCGGCCGTACTCGTGAGCCCGACCGGCATAGCGCAGCCGCAGATGCATCTCGAGATGCTGGGACCGGGGGGAGAGTTGTACACGCTCTCCGTGCCCGACGGCTACTCGCCGGCGCAGCCCGCGCCGCTCGTCGTCTCGCTGCACTTCGGCGGGCCCGTATCACCGCACTATGGTCGCCTTCTCCTGGAGTCCGTGGTCGAACCCGCGCTGCGGCCGCTCGGAGCCCTGATGGTGGCGCCGGACTGCAATGCCCCCGCATGGGTCGCGCCAGAGTGTGAGTCCTTCGTACTCGACCTCATCGATCACGTTGCGAACGAGTACGCGGTTGACCGGCAACGGGTCCTGCTAACAGGCTACAGCAAGGGCGGAATCGGGACCTGGGAGCTTGCCGCCCGCCACCCCGATCGCTTCACCGCGGCCATCGTGATGGCGGGGCGACCGCGGCCCGAGATGAGCTCGGTCGACTGGCGGGTGCCCCTATACGTGATCCATGCCCGCGAGGATGAGGTGCTGGGCCTCGGGCCGACGGAGGAGATCGTGACCGCACTGCGGGACCGTGGAGTGCCGATCGAGCTGCATATCCTCGAAGGGGTGACGCACTACGAGACGCAACACTTCGCCAGCGCGCTGCACAGGGCCTTGCCGTGGCTGGAACGGACATGGGGTAGGCCGTAGTCTCAACGGCTGTCGGATTGAGGCTCGTAAGTGAATCCCTGAGTATGGAAATTTCTAGCACCCAAACTTCGTTGTGTCCGCTGGCGAGCAGTGAGAACGGCCACCGCCTGCTTCCGAATCCAT
>JAZFQE010000117.1:0-2876 GCA_036444955.1 Gemmatimonadales bacterium | reverse complement strand
GAGTATATCTTCTTCACCTTGGTCGGTGTCTTTACGTTCTCAGTGTTCGATTCAGCGAGTTGATGACTCAAAGAGGATAACGGATTTCAACCCCTCGTTTTCGTTCAAGTGGAAGGCGGCGGGTTATCCAGTTGAAAAGAGCGGATGAGGATGACAAAACGTAATGGCTCCACCAAACAGTTCGCAGTTCCTGTTCCATCAGGTTCAATCAGCAATGGAGTAGGGGGTGTAAGATGATAAACCTCATACCTGCCAGGATGGGTGCAACCATTCCGCGCAAACTCGCGTTGCCATTGCTGCTCGTCGGTGCGCTGTTGTGCATGGGCGCGAAGTGGGCAGAAAAACCTATTGAGAGTCTTGCAAGCGTTGCCGGCGAATGGCGTGGCAAGGGCGACGCTGTCGAGGGACACGGCGCCCCCGGGCACGGCCGCGGGAGGGGTAACGTCATCAGATTTGTTTTCAAACAGGATGGGTCATACGACTTCAGCTGGGCCGGGCAGCTAAAATCGGACCGCGGTCAGCGGCCGCCGAACACGGTGCGCCTGCACAGTGGCAAGCTGGCATGGACGATTTCTAACGCCCCCCCTGGACCGCCACCCTGTACGAGGACAAAAAGGGAAGGCGCCTGCTGAAAGGCCGTCGCGAAGACGGCGGGACGTGGGAGTTAAAGGCAACCGGGGTCCTGTTCATAATGGACGTCAAGGACGTTGTCGGAATGTGGAAGGGAATGTATGAAACCGCACAAGGTGGTGGGCCTTTGATTGTAGCGACTCTAGAGATTAAAGAGGACGGGTCGTATGAAGCTCACCGTGGTTCTGGCTCCGCCCGAGGAATGGTGCAGATTCGCGATGGTAAACTCCAGTACCAAGACGCATACGGATACACTCTTGCACTCACCCTGTATGAACGGAAGAGAAAGTATATTTTAAAAGGAATGACAGACAGAGGGAGTTCGTTCGAATTGTGGCGCGTTGAGGAGAAACGGCGCAGCAAGAAATAATCAAAGAAATAAACGAAAACCGGGGGGAACAAAGGCGTCGGGGGTCTTTTACTCACAGCGCACGCATTACAATAGATAACCGTTGTGCCGCGCCCCGCGCGAACCAGCTACAATCGGAAAGTGGGCTCGACACTGCTCTATTTCGCCTATGGCTCAAACCTTCACCCGCTACGCTTGCGCGAGCGTGCGCCCTCGGCGCGCTTCGTGCAGGTCACTGCGATAACGGAGCACTCGTTGCGGTTTCACAAACGCGGCAGGGACGGCTCCGGTAAATGTAACGCCTACTTCACCGCCAACACCAACGACAATTTGCTCGCAGCGCTGTACGAAATCGATGCACGCGAAAAATCTGAGCTTGATCAACACGAAGGTGTGGGCGCCGGCTACGAAATCAGGACATTTAGCGTGATGGCGCTCGGGCGTGAGCGCGAGGTTTTTGCCTATGTCGCGATGGCGGATCATATCAATGAGTCGCTGCGTCCTTTCAGCTGGTACTCCGAGCTTGTGTTGCGCGGTGCCACATATCACGGTTTCCCAACGACATACCTGCAGTCGATAAAACAGGTTCGCACCGTCGTTGACATCGACCAAGCGCGCGTGGAGCGTAACGAGCGCATCTTGTCACGGATACGCCGCTAACCGACCATGACAGTCGGCTGCGGCAACCGGGGTTGATCTCGCGCTGCCCCGGAAAAAATGCAGAGACCACAAGGGCGCAGAGGCCGTGCGGGTCATTTGCGCTGTCAGTGGCAAGAATTTCGTGCTCCACTTAGAATCTCGCGATGCCATGTCCGAGACGGGGATACGCATAATCGATCATGTCAGTACTGCACGAATACTACTCACGCCGTGCCGCCGAGTACGAGGAGATTTACCAAAAGCCGGAGCGCCAGCAGGATCTTGCCACGCTCAAGGAATTGCTGCGCCGCCTGCTCCACAGACATAACATCCTCGAGATCGCCTGTGGCACCGGCTATTGGACCGAGGTGGTGGCGCCGGTGGCACGCTCGATACTCGCGACCGATGTGAGCGAGGAAGTACTCGCGCTCGCGCAGCACAAATCCTACCCTGCCGACCGCGTCCGCTTCGAAATCATGGATGCCTACCGCCCCGGGCAGGCGGCCGGCGAGTTCACCGCTGCACTCGCCGCATTCTGGTGGTCACACGTTCCCCATCAAAAGATTCAGGGTTTCTTGCGCGTGCTGCACGGGCGTCTGGGCGAGGGAGCAACCGTCGTACTGGTCGATAACCGATATGTCGATGGCCACAGTACCCCGATCTCCGAGCGCGATGAGCGGGGCCACACCTACCAGACGCGCCGGCTGAAGGACGGCAGTAGCTTTCGCGTGCTGAAGAATTTCCCTAGCCCGGCGGAGCTTGCCGCTACTCTGCGCACGTGCTCACATGGCCTGAGCATCTGCGAGCTCGAGTACTACTGGTGTGCGTCGTACCAGGTCGTCAACAACCCGGGCTCGCCCGAGTAACCCTAGCTGCCCGTACCCCCTGAGGGAACACAACCATGCTCAAGGTCTACGGTGATCATGGCTCCGGCAATTGCTATAAGGTCAAGCTGCTGCTGACGCAGCTCAAGCAGCCGTTCGAGTGGGTGGAGATCGACATACTTAATAAAGAAACTCGCACGCCCGAGTTTCTTGCTATGAACCCCAACGGCAAGATCCCGCTGCTCGAACTCAAGCCAGGGACGTATCTATCCGAATCGAACGCCATCCTGCATTATCTGGCTGAAGGCAGCGAGTTGCTGCCCGACAACCGGTTAGATCATGCGCGCACGCTGCAGTGGCTGTTCTTCGAGCAGTACAGTCATGAGCCCTACATCGCCACCGCCCGCTATATCGTGCGCTACCTGGGGACACCG